>CALFTN010000001.1 GCA_937916395.1 uncultured Clostridia bacterium
ACATTTTCTTCATCCCCGAAGTCGTACAAAGGTACGTCGAGTGGGTGAAAAAATGGCTTAGATGCTGAATATTCGTGTCAAGAAAAGGAAAGAGCCTCTTCAGGCGGGTAACCCGAAGAGGCCTTTTGGTTGTTAGTTTGGGTATTTGTTTCGCTAAGCAACTACCGAAGAGTTACTAAGCAATTTTTACTGGTTCGCTAAGTAAGCTTACCGTATAGAAATAATCAGTATTTATATCAATTATTGAAGTAACTGAAGAACTGATTGTGGTTGTTGGTTTGCCTGAGCAAGCATTGCCTGAGCAGCCTGAGTGAGAACGTTCATCTTTGTGTAGTTCATCATCTCTTTAGCCATGTCTGTATCACGAATACGTGAGTTAGCAGATGTCATGTTTTCAGCTGTTGTATCAAGGTTGTTGATTGTGTACTCAAGACGGTTCTGGATAGCACCGAGGTTAGCTCTAGCTGTTGAAACAGTGTTAATAGCATTCTTAACTGTAGAAAGTGATGTGTTCGCTGCAGATGCACTTGAAACATCAAGACTAGCTACAGAAAGTGCTGTTGCATTAAGATTTGTACATGAAACACCGATAGTATCAGTTGCTTCTGAACCAATCTGAAGTTGAGTTGTTAATGTACCATCAAGCAATGTTGTGTTGTTGAATTTTGTTGATGTGGTAATACGAGTAATTTCCTTACCAAGTGCCTCAAGCTCTTTGCTAATAGCATCTTTATCAGTTGTATCATAAATACCATTAGCTGCTTTTGTGCAAAGTTCAGTCATACGGTTAAGCATGTTGTGAATTTCAGTTGTTGCACCTTCAGCTGTCTGAACAAGAGAGATAGCATCCTGGCAGTTTGCAGAAGCTTGTTCAAGACCCTTAATCTGAGCCTTCATTTTTTCGCTGATTGCAAGACCAGAAGCATCGTCAGCTGCACGGTTGATTTTGAAACCTGAAGAAAGCTTCTCAAGGCTCTTACCAACTGCACTGTTGTTCATGTTTAACTGTCTGTTTGCGTTAATACCCATTACGTTTGTTCTAACTACCATACCCATAAATCTTTTCCTCCTTGAAAATTGTGTTACCGAAAAAGCTCCTTGCTTTTTTCTTTTAAGCAACACATTTTAAAAATTATTTATTTCCAATGCCAGGCTGCTACCCAAAAACAGCCCTCTGTGGCATTAAAAACCTAAATTTCGTAGCTTACCTTGGGGTAATGCTACAAACCACTCACAACCTCGGTTTGTAACATTACCGAAAAGTCCAAAATAAGTCAATTCGGAAAGGAATTATTAACTTAAGTAAATTTAGTTTCTGCAATAGGTTTTTACTCTCAACCTGCGGGTTGTGGGTGCAACCCGCAGTATATTACGGAGTAAATTATTGAAGTAACTGAAGAACAGCTTGTGGCTGTTGGTTTGCCTGAGCAAGCATTGCCTGAGCAGCCTGAGTGAGAACATTCATCTTTGTGTAGTTCATCATCTCTTTAGCCATATCTGTGTCACGAATACGTGAGTTAGCAGCTGACATATTTTCGGCTGTTGTATCGAGGTTGTTGATTGTGTACTCAAGACGATTCTGGATAGCACCAAGATTTGCACGTTGTGTTGAAACCGCATTGATTGCCTCTTTCACCTTTGTAAGAGACGCATTTGCATCAGCTGCAGTACTAACTGAAAGTGCATCTACAGTAAGAGCTGCTGCACTAAGTGAAGCACATTGTACGCTGATTGTATCAGATGCTTCTGAACCAATCTGAAGTTGAGTACTTAATGAACCACCAAGTAATACTGTGTTATTGAATTTTGTTGAAACAGTAATACGAGTGATTTCTTCACTAAGTGCTGTAACTTCTTGCTTAATAGCATCTTTGTCAGTTGTGTCATAGATACCATTAGCTGCCTTTGTGCAAAGCTCAGCCATTCTGTTAAGCATATTGTGAATTTCTGTTGTTGCACCTTCTGCTGTCTGAACGAGTGAGATAGCATCCTGACAGTTTGATGAAGCTTGTTCAAGACCTTTAATCTGAGCTTTCATTTTTTCACTGATTGCAAGACCAGATGCGTCATCAGCTGCACGGTTAATTCTGTAACCTGAAGAAAGCTTTTCGAGACTCTTTGAAACCTGACTGTTGTTCATGCCTAACTGTCTGTTAGCATTGATACCCATAACGTTTGTTCTAACTACCATACCCATAATAATTTCCTCCTTGAAATCTGCATCGCCTACCTGACATCCTTGTCTGGCTTTTTTGGCAACGCTGTTTTTTAATTTAATTTTTTATGTAGGTGTTCAACTCAGCGGGTGACTGTGTTGTCCTTACACCTATGATTATTCTCCGCTTTCGAAAATACTAAAGCGATTTTTTTGAAATTTTTGAAAAAAGTTTTAGTTTTGTTAGTTTTGCACAATTTACTGTTGTGGTTGGTTGGTGGTTTTGCTGTAAAAAGTGGTCAGTAAGTCAGTGAGTCAGTAAGTTAGTGGTCGCGTGAATCAGTTGGTTAGTGAGTCAGATGGATATGGTTTAGTATTATAAAAATTAAAAATATCCTATCATTTTTAGTTGATACTAAAACCAAGCTCTAAATGATAGGATGTATATTCACCTATTTACTGACCACTGATTTACTGACTCACTGACCACTAACTTCAACTAAAAAGTTGAAGTATATTCTGTGCATTACTCATTCTGTGAGTAAGAATTGTGGTTGACACCTGCTCTAATAATTGATTTTTAGTGTATTCCATCATCATCTTAGCGTAGTCAACATCACGTATTCTTGAATTCGCTTCTGAAAGATTAGTGTAAGTTTCTTCTAAATTATTAATTGTATACTCAAGTCTGTTCTGGGTAGCACCAAGACCTGCACACTCAGTTGAAACCTTATTTATAGCTTTCTTTACAGCTTCGAGTGACGCACGTGCATTTTCAGGCGAAGAAACATCGATTGTATCTAAGCCTAACGCTTTGGCATCCACACTACCGATTGAAACAAACATTGTGTCGCTTTCTTCAGAGCCAATCTGGAACTGAACATTATTAAAGCTACCATCCAATAACTTTTTATTGTTAAAGTTGATTGATTTTGTAATTCGTGTAATCTCTGCGTTCAAGTCATTTATTTCAGACTGAATTGCCGCTCTGTCTACAGAAGTATCATAGATACCATTAGACGCTTTTGTGCAAAGCTCAACCATTCTGTTAAGCATATTGTGAATAGTACTCATTCCACCCTCTGCTGTCTGGAGGAGAGAAACAGTATCCTGCACATTTAACTGAGCCTGTTCAATGCCTGTTAACTGACCTTTTATTTTTTCGCTTATAGCAAGCCCTGCCGCATCATCTGCCGCAGAATTAATTTTATATCCGCTTGAAAGCTTTTCTATATTACTTTGAACATTTTTCTGGTGTATTTTAATATTTCTTGCAGCATTCATAGCAGAAACATCGGTCTGAATCGAATTACTCATATTGTATCCTCCTTCTACAGAAATGGCTTCTTTATTTTATATTACCATATCGTTAATTTGTTGTCAATGGTCAGTAAGTTAGTGGTCAGTGGTCAGTAACCACTGACTTACTACCCACTTGCAACTCGCAACACTTTCTGCTATTATATATTGTATAGTAAATTTATGAGGTGTAAACTATGAGTCAACCATTACTTTCAATAGGTATGATTGTAAAAAATGAGGAGCGCTGCTTAGAAAAATGTCTTAAAGCGTTGGATCCTTTAAGACAAGCAATTCCTTGTGAATTAGTTATAGCTGATACGGGCTCAACAGACAGAACAAAAGAAATTGCATCAAAATACGCAGATGTACTTTTTGATTTTGAATGGGTCAATGATTTTTCTGTAGCAAGAAATGCTGTTATGGATAGGTGTTCGGGTAAATGGTACTTAACTCTTGATGCCGACGAATATTTAGTCCCCAATATTGATGAACTTGTAACATTTCTTACGAGCAAAAATGCTGAAATAAAGAAACAAGCAACAATAATTCAGAGAAACCATTTTGCAAAAGATATGGATGGTGCATATTCTGATTTTAACGCAATGAGAATGTGTCGTTTGGATACAGGCGCTCGGTACATAAGCACTATTCACGAACACTTTAATCAACAAATAACTTATGACGATATATATATGTTATCAAGCACTATTTTTGACCATGATGGTTATGCATATGTTTCGCCTGAATACAAAGCTCGAAAAGAAGCTAGAAACTTAGAACTATTAAGAAAAAAATTAGATGATGAACCTAATAACCTAAAAATAATTCTCCAATGTTTAGAATCTTCTGCCACAAACACAGAAAGCAGACGTTATTTTTCCAAGTATGGGATAGAAAAACTGCAAAAAGCTACGCAAAACGACCCATATTGGAATTCCTCTGCTGCAGTTTTAGCAAAACAAATTGCACTATATCTTAATCATGATTCAGATCCATATCAAGAGGAATGGTTCGATTGGACATTTAAAAAATTCCCCCAATCAGAACATACTATGGTAGATGTTAATTATAGTTACACAAAATATTTATTTAACAAAAAAAGATATATTGATTGCATAAAATCTGGGAAAGATTTTTTAAAAGCTCTGGCAAGAAAAGATAAAAGAGCTAATACAGCCACTATAGAAAACTTCACTGGTTCCTTGCTCCATTCCCACGAATTTCATAAAAATGAAATCAAGACACTCATTGCCTATGCAATGATTAAAGAACATCGTGAAGAAGAAGCTTTTAAACTACTCCTAGAAACAGAGCTTTACAAACAAAATAACACTGTAATTAACAACTGGTTTGCTGCTATTATAGAATTAAAACAAACGGATAAAGTTACTGAACAAGCAAGTAAATACATTTATTCTATCCTAAAAAAATATTCTGACTCTCCGCATTCATCTTTTGATTATCTCTTTTCAAGAATATCATTGTTATTCCAAGTAACAGATGCTGATAAAAAGCACTATAATTTATTTGGAAAGGTTTTAGGCACAATTGGTCTTTCTGCAAAAATTGCTGATAGCAAAAATAAAGCAGAGGCTGAAAAATTCTTAAATCAAATTGAAAACTGGGAAGAATTTATGCCTGTAGCTTTAAAACAAGCTATTTTGTTAAAAGCTACTCTTCCAGAAGATTTTTATTTAATGTCTTCTTCTCGTCTTACATACCTTATAAATGACCTGGCAAAAATCGCAGATGAGCTTAGCGATATACTTATAAACGAATATTGCACCGCTGATTATTGCAATTGCTTCCCACAGGCTTCTTTTATTTATAATTTGCTCTTAGTTACCCTTACAGGGAACAACGTTTCTTTATCCGATGAAACAAAATCAAAGCTTATAGACGCTTTCATATTCGTCGCTGATAAGTTCCTCGTTTCTTGCTATAACCCTGAGCTTCTCAAAAATGAAGAATTTATTGTTTGTATTCCTACACTTCATTTGTTCAGCTGGTATTTAGTAAAAGCAAACAAATTAAAATCAGAAAATCCTTTGGAATACATAAAAACATTAAGAACTCTTATTAATAAAATCCCACAGTCAAAACAAGTAGTTGAGTTTTTAATAGAAATTTTCCAAAAAGAAGCAGAAATAAAAAAGCAAGAAAAAATAAAAAACACTTCACCAGAGCTTCTCAAAATGGCAGAACAGCTTAAAACAATGCTTTCTGCATTACCAGAAAATTCACCAGAGCTTCTGGCAATTAAACAAAGCCCTGTATATAAGCAATTGGCATTTTTAATCGAAGATTAGTTAAGCAACATCAAAAAGCCCTATCATTTAGCTTTAAAACTAAGTGATAGGACTTTTATTTTATAAATATTTATTGTATGACAATTACTGAACTGATTCTGTAGTTTCTGGAACGCCAGCTTCTGGAGCAATATTCATAAACGCTTTAACAACATCTCTGAAAAGATCCATAATTATGTCGAATACTGGGAGCATAATATTTGAGAAAGAATAACTGAATCCACTTCTTTCACCACTATCAGCAATTTCTGAACCGCCCTGAGTTGCCAACATACTTGAAGTTAATTCATAAGTATAGTAACTATCAAGATCACCTTCGTCGAGTTCAATAATTCTTGCACCCTGTAACATATTATTATAGTATGAGTGGTATGTAGCACCAGGTGTCTGAACAAGGTCTATACCATTGATATCTGCAACAAAACTGTTTACATGGTCATGACCAACAACAACAGCAAGAACATCTCCACCCTGAATCATTGCATCCCATTGACCATCTGAACCAAAACCACAGCAACTTTTTTCAAAAATGTATCCGTCGAATTTTTCCACTTTTGGAACATAAGAATAAACAGTGCCATCATTAAAGTTGTATGTAAGCTCACCCATTGAGATATCTGTTTCATAAAAGAGTTCTGTAACAGCTTCTTTGGGAATAATGTGTTGGAATGCAATTGAAGGGACAACCTTACCGCCATTTAAAAGTGTGAGTGCATCGCGTGTATTATTATACCAATTAATTTGGTCTTCTCTTACCCAGTCATAACCAAGCCATTCACCATTTTCATGAAGCGATGTACCAGAATCAAAGAACCAAAGATTAAATGCAATATCGTTACCCTTACTTGATAAAATAGTAAGATTGTGGTTACCACAGCCATGAAGTGCCGGGTCTGCATCATAAGCCAAGCAACCAGGATATTTCTGATATTCTGCCAATTGCTCTTCAAGTGGGAAATTTTCTACCTCTGGGTCGTGATTACCGAAAACTAACGAGAATGGAATATCTCGCTCTACAATTGGAGTTAACAATTCTTCATAAGCGCGAATATCATTTGTCATAATATTGTCGCCACAAAAAACAACTAAATCAGGTTTTGCATAATCGAGAGCTTCGTTAACAAAAGTAATCATTGCTTTTTCCATTGGATAATCATCCTGCACATCCGCAAGAACAAGAATTTTAAATGTTCCATCCTTTCTGAATCTCAAAACATTGTTTTCACCAATTCCAGCTGCAAATGAAGTAACAGCAAATGAAAACAACATACTTACAACAAGTAAAATTGAAATTACTTTTTTCATAATTGTCTCCTATTCTTTTACATAGTCATTTATTGTATTTTACTACTAATTCTTTAAAGTGTCTACCCTTTTCTTCAAAATTTTTGTAGAAATTGTAGCTTGCAGCCGCTGGAGAAAACAAACAAACACCATTTTCTTTAGTTTCTCTTATCGCATTTATAACTGCGTCCTCCATATTTTCTGCATAAATTGTATTAATTAAAGTGTTATGAAGCTTTACATCATCTAAAATATCGTGACCAGTTTCAGGAAGACCTATTAAATTCTTTATTTCGCTATTTATAAGAAACTCTGTAAATTCCTCGTAATCAATGCCCCTATCCAGGCCACCAAAAATTAATGTTTCAACATTTTTTAGTGCCTTTATAGCGCCTATAACAGCAGTAGGTATTGTAGCAATACTATCATTATAATAAGTAACACCATTGAATTTTCCAACAAATTCCATTCTGTGCTCAATACCCTTAAAACCCTTTATAGCGTTTCTTACACTCTCATCATCAACACCGAAAATCCTTGCCACTGCAAGTGCATAAGCAATATCCTGACGATTGTGTTCACCTTTCAAATGCTCGGTGCTATGCCAGAGCTCGTTAACAAACTTATCATTACTAGCCTTAGTAAATCCTACCTTAATCTGTGTACCGCCGATTGACTTTGTAACATCAAACCCATGACCTACATCCTGCTCATCGTTGTAAACAAAATAATCTTCTTCAGTCTGATATCTTGTTATATTAAGCTTTGCGTTTGCATAACCAGAAAAACCAGTTTTATAGTGGTCTAAATGCTCCTCATAAATATTCACAAGAACCGCTACCTTTGGCGAAGCAGTTGTAAACTCAAGCTGATGTGAAGACATTTCAATTACCGCAATTAAATCGTCACTTTCGTCTGCTTTTTCAAAAACCGGAACACCTATATTACCTATAAGGCAGGCATTTTTTCCACCAGCTTTTAACATCTCATAAATAAGAGTAGATGTGGTAGTTTTACCCTTAGAACCGGTAATACCAACGACTGTTGGCTCTGCAAATCTTAAAAACATATCTGTCTGGCAGGTAATTTCTGTTGTTGGTGGGTATTTCACGTCATCTAAAAAAGCAATGCCAGGGCTTTTAAACACAATATCAAAATCACCTAAATATGAAAGATAATCATCACCACAAATAACATCAGCATTTTTGTCATCCAGATTAATGTAGTTTTTATCTGCAATAGTTAATTTTTTCTCTGGCAAATGCTTTCTTATATAGTTATAAGTAGAAATTCCCTCTCTGCCATAACCCAAGATAAGTATTTTTTTCTCTTTTATATATTCAATAATTCTCGACATAAAAATCTCTCCGCTATTAATTTTGAAACCGCTTCCCATCTGTTATGATGGAAAGCGGAAATTTAGTTATTCAGCAAAAGCGTAACCGTTTTTACCATGCTTCTTTACATAGTACATAGCTTCATCAGATTTCTCAAATAATTCGTTGTAATCCATTCCAGTTTCAGGGTAAATTGCAACGCCTATTGAGCAAGACATAACTCTGTCTTTAGCCTTTTCGAGTTTAACACTATGACAAATCTTTTCAATTTCTTTGGCTTTTTCTTCAACAAGCTCTTTAACATCACCCAAGCCATTAACAAAAACAACAAACTCTTCACCGCCAACACGACCTAAAATATCTGTAGAACGGAAAGCAAGAGTCAACTTACTTGTAAATTCTCTCAAGAAAACATCGCCTTCGTGATGACCATAAGTATCGTTAAGAAGCTTAAAATCGTCAATATCAATAAGGAACATAGTTCCTGGCTCATTCGGATATTCTTTAATAAGCTCGTTAATTTTAAGACCAGTTGAAACCTTGTTAAGGAAACCTGTAAGCTGGTCTGTTTCAGCTTGTGCTATAAGTCTTGATTTTTCTTTCTTTTCCTTATCAATATCTGAAATAGTACCTATAAAACGAACGGCATTACCATCGCCATCAAATATAGAAGCAAACTTAATTCTGTGCCATATCGCATCATTTCTCTGGTTGATAATTCTCGCATCAAAAATATTGATTCTCTTGCCTGAGAGAGCATTGCTTACTGCTTCAATAAAAAGTGGAATATCTCTGTGGTCCAATACATTACCATAAGTAATATATTCTATAGCATCCTCAACTCTTGTCGCCGTACGGAGTGTTCTTAAAATTTTAGGTGAACACTCTAAAGTATCTGAAGCAACATCATAATTAAACATAATATCATCAGAGATTTCTTCAATAAGCTCATATCTTTCTTTTTCTTCCTGAATTCTCATCTGAAGACGTTTCATTTCAGTAATATCAACAATGTTACAAATAAAGCGTTGCTCGCCCTCTTTTGCATTATGTGGCTTTCTTACTGAAAAAAGAGCCCACGCAACCTCACCGTTTTTCTTGTTGCAACGGCACTCAAACTTCTGAACCTCACCTGGTTTATAGGCTGTATTAACACGAGAGATAATATTCATAAAATCGTCATAATGGAAAAGGTTAAGCCTTACTTCCTGAGGGAGCTCCTCATATTCGTCTCTTGTGTATCCAAAAAGCTCGAAAAAGCCCTCGTTTGTATACTCGAGCTTAACACCCTCTGAGTGTGGAGAAACCATAGCAATACCCGCAACAGTTTCGCTTAATATCATCTCAAGTTCAACTTTTTCGAGTTCGCTTTCATTTAATCCACCATACTTCATACTCTCAGCCACCTTTGTAGAAAATTATCAAATTTTTCAAGCAAGATTATATATATTTGTGATTATAACACATTTTTTTCTATTTAACAAGGTTTTTTTGAAAACACTTGAATAAATTATTAAAATTTTATATAATCTATTTGTTGTATTATATCTATATATAATCTAAAAAGAGAAAATTTTAAGAATATACACTGGTGAAATTATATGTTAGAATTAGTAAATTTATCATTTAAAGTAAATGATGATGGAAACAGAAAAGAAATTTTAAACGATGTTTCTTTAACACTCAAAGACGGAAAATTTCTTGTTATCACAGGCCCTAACGGAGGCGGTAAATCGACACTCGCTAAGCTCATAATGGGCATTGAAAAACCTACTGGTGGAAAAATCCTCTGGAATGGTACTGATATTACCGATATGTCGATTACTGAAAGAGCCAAACTCGGAATAGGCTACGCTTTTCAGCAACCACCTCGCTTTAAAGGTCTTACTGTAAGAGATTTGTTAAGCCTTGCTCATGGTAGCACTTTACCAGAAGACCAATGTTGTACCTACCTTACGAATGTTGGTCTTTGCTCAAAAGATTATTTGAATCGTGAAGTTGACGCAACGCTTTCAGGTGGCGAAATAAAAAGAATAGAAATTGCTACAATTATGGCAAGAAATGTTGACCTTGCAATTTATGACGAGCCAGAAGCAGGCATTGACCTCTGGAGCTTTAATATGTTGATAGAAAGCTTTAAAAACATTTCAGCTAAACAAAAACAAAGTATGATTATAATCTCTCACCAAGAAAGAATTATGAAAATAGCAGATGAAATCGCAATAATAGCAAACGGCACAGTAAAGAAAAAAGGTGCTGTTGATGAGGTCTTCCCTCTTTTGATGGAAGAATTTAATAATGTCTGCAATTTCAGATAAGGGGGTAATGTTATGCAAAATATAGATTCACACATGTTAAAAACAATAGCAGATTTGCATGACGTACCTAAAGGTGCTTACAATATTCGTCGTAATGGCGAAAGCTCGGGACGTGCATCTACTGAAAATATTATAATCGAAAATAAAAAAGACAAGCCGGGTATTGATATTACGATTAAACCCGGAACAAAAAACGAGAGTGTTCACATCCCTGTTATCATCACAGAAACAGGTGTTGACGATTTAGTATATAACGATTTTTATATTGGTGACGATGCTGATGTTTTAATCGTTGCAGGTTGTGGAATTCACAACTCAGGCGATAAAAAAAGTGAACATGACGGTATTCATCGCTTCCACATAGGCAAAAATGCGCGCATCAAATATGTTGAAAAACACTATGGTGAGGGAACAGGAACTGGCGAAAATGTTTTAAACCCTGTTACAGAAATTTTCATGGATGAAAATTCATATTGCGAAATGGAAATGGTGCAAATTGAGGGTGTTGACTCAACCAAGAGAAATACCATAGCAAAATTAGAATCGGGTGCCCATCTTCTTATTTTAGAAAAGCTTATGACACACGATAATCAGGTTGCTCACTCAGATATGACTATTGAATTAAACGGCATTGACGCTTCTTCTCAGATTATCTCACGTTCTGTTGCAAAAGATAATTCAGAGCAGATTTTCTATCCTAAGGCTGTAGGTAATGCCAAATGCAGAGCGCACGTTCAATGTGACTCAATTATTATGGGTAATGCCCATATCCGTTCTATTCCAGAAATTGCCGCAAATCACTGTGATGCAAATATCGTTCACGAAGCAGCTATCGGTAAAATAAACAACGACCAGCTTTTAAAGCTTCAGACACTCGGCAAAACTGAAGAGGAAGCAGAAGAAATTATCATCAACTGCTTCTTAAGGTAAAAGGAGATGTTTCAGATGAAAAAAAGAGTTCTCGCATTCGACTTTGGTGCTTCAAGTGGCAGAGCAATTTTAGCTACATTTGATGGCAAAAAAATAGAGCTTCAGGAGGTTCACCGTTTCTCTAATGACCCTGTAAGCATTAATGGTACTGTTTACTGGGATATTCAAAGACTTTTCTTTGAAATAAGACAGGGTATGATAAAGGCAAAAGAATTCGGTGGCTTTGACAGCATAGGCATTGATACCTGGGGGGTCGACTTTGGTCTTTTGAGAAAAGACGGAACTTTAGTTGAAAACCCTGTTCACTATCGCGACAAAAGAAACAGTGGAATGATTGAAAAATCCCAAGGATACATTTCAAAAGAAAGAATGTATGATATAACCGGAATTCAGTTTATGGATTTCAACACAGTTTTTCAGCTTCTCTCTTTAAAAGAAAATCGTCCTTACATTTTAGATGAAGCAGAAACAATGCTTTTTACACCTGACCTTTTAAACTATATGCTCACAGGCGTAAAATCAACTGAATATTCTATTGCAACAACCTCTCAGATGGTAGATTTGAAAACAAATGACTGGTCAGATGAAATCATAAACGCTTTGGGCCTTCCAAAAAGACTTTTAACAAAAATCGTTCCTACTGGTGCTAAAATCGGCACTTTAAGTGATGAAATCTGCGAAGAGCTTTCTTTACCTAAAGCAGATGTTATTGCAGTTGCAGCACATGACACACAGAGTGCTATTACTGCTGTGCCTTGTCAGGACGACGACTTTGTATTCATAAGCTGTGGTACGTGGTCACTTTTCGGAACAGAAGTTAAAGAACCAATTATAAACGAAGCTTCCAAACGACTCAACGTTACTAACGAGGGTGGCTACGATTTTACAACTGCTTTTTTAAAGAATATTATCGGCTTATGGCTTATTCAGGAAAGCAGAAGACAATGGAAGCGTGAGAATAAAGAATATTCTTATGCTGACTTAGAAAAATTAGCGTTAGAATGTGAACCATTCAAATGCTTTATTGACCCTGACTCACCAGAATTTGGCTCTATGGGCAATATTCCAAAACGTGTTCAGGAATATTGTGAAAAAACAAACCAATATGTACCAAAAACACCTGGCGAGATTATGCGTTGTATTTATGAAAGTCTTGCTTTAAAATATCGCTTTACTTTTGATGGAATAAAAGAGTGCACCGAAAAAGACTATGACAGAATTCACGTTATGGGCGGTGGAACAAAGGATAAGCTTCTTTTGCAGATGACTGCAGAAAGCTGTAATGTAAAAGTCTATGGTGGACCTATTGAAGCTACTGCTTTAGGTAACGTAGCAGTTCAACTTATTTCTGCAGGTGTCATAAAGGATATCAAAGAAGCTCGAAAGATTATTGCTGAGGGTGAAAATCTCACCTGTTACACTCCTACCGAAAACGAAAAGTGGGAAGAAGCATATAAGAAGTTCAAGGAAATTATTTTAAAATGACAATCACACCAAAATTATCTTCAGAAAATATTGACTATGTTTTCTCAGTTGCCGGCAGAATTCTTTCAGAAAGCTCTGAGAGATTACCATCAACACCAGGCGAAGCTTATTCTGCAAGACTTATATTGAACGAACTTAAAAACTATTGTGATGAAACAAGCGAAGAAAATTTTACAACTCACTTGAGAGTTGGTACACTTCTTTTAAAAATTCTTTGTGCTCTATTATGTTTTTCTGCAATTGTTTTTAAAGTAGCCACCAATAATGGCTCTGTTGTTCCTGTATGTATATGCACTGTATTAAGCGTTCTTATATTCTCTGTTTTTGCTTATAAGTTTTTCTTTGACGGAAAAGCACTTGATGTCTTATTCCCCAAAAGAATGTCTATAAATGTATTCGCAAAAAGGTATTCACACTCTAAAGCACAAAACAGGGTTGTTTTGGTCGCACGTGCTGATGCTCCTAAAAAACAACGTTTTTTTCTTTACAAAACAAACCTTACAACCGTTCTTTTAGCTCTTTGCGTTTTAGGTAACACCTTTACATTTTGCTCTTGTGTTATCTATCTGTTCGCCGGTGCTCCCGAAAACAATCCTTTGTTTTCTTTTCTGGCATCAGTATCATTTTTATTTTCAGTATTTTATATAGCTGCAATATTACTTGTTCACCCAACAAAAGCAGCTCCAGGACTTTCTTCAAGCATAATCCCTGCTGCTACTATTACTGCTATTATGAAGCAAATGAATGAAAACAACTTCAGGTACAACCAGACTGAATTCTGTTGCCTCATAGTTGGTAGCGAATATTCAAACCACGCTGGTGCTTATGCGTTCGCTTCAAAGCACAAAAAGCTAATGAGAGACATCCCTACTGTTTTTATCCCTGTTGAAGAGTTGACCTCTTCGAAAAACCTTGCTATCTTTTTTAAAGATGGTAGTGGTAACGAAGGCAGTAAAGACACAGCAAATATTATGTCTGACGCTTGTGAAAACCTGAATCTTAATATACATAAAGAAAACTCAATTATAGGCACTTCAAGTTTCACACCTTTTACTGTTCATCACTTTGCTTCGTGCTCTTTGGGTACTTCTAAAAAATATATAAACAAGTGTTTTGGTTCCAAAGATTTACTTTCTAATGTCTCGAGAAAAACAATTTTTGATGCGGCAAATATTTTAATGGAAACCACAAACTACTACGATAACACAAGATTATAATTATTTCAAAAGGATTTATATTATGGCTAAAATTTTAAACTCAAAAGTAAAAAATATTCCATGGCAGGATAAACCTGCAAACTGTAAGGACCCTGTATGGCGTTACACCGAAAACCCTATTATAGACAGAAGCTTTGTCAAAGATGCCAACAGTATTTTTAACTCAGCTGTTGTAAGACGTGACAAAGAAGATGATTTCGCAGGTGTTTTCAGACTTGATGACATCACTCGTGAACAATATCTCGTTACAGGCTTCAGTAAAGATGGTATTCACTGGCAATTAAACGACGAAAAAATCTTTCGTGGTTATGACCCACGTCTTTGCGAAATTGACGGTAAGTATTATCTTTCATGGGTTTGCCATACTGACAGGGGTACTTCTATTGGTATTGCAGTAACAGAAGATTTTATTAACTGGGACAGAAAAGAAAATGCAGTTTTACCAGTTTCAAGAAACGGCGTTTTATTCCCAAGAAAAGTTAATAACGAATACATGATATTCACTCGTCCTTGTGATAAAGGTCACACTCCTTATGGCGATATTTTCTTAAGCCATAGCCCTGACCTTACATACTGGGGTAAGCATCGCTTTGTTATCAAGCCAGAAAACAACTGGGAAATGACAAAGGTTGGTGCTGGTCCTACACCTATTGAAACTGATGAAGGTTGGCTTTGCTTCTACCATGGCGTTATCACAAGCTGTAACGGCTTCACATACAGCATGGGTGCTATGATTACAGATATTAACGAACCTTGGCGCGTTTTACACAGAGCTGACTGTTACTTATTAAGCCCACGTGAAACTTACGAATTTGTTGGTGATGTTCCAAATGTTGTGTTTCCATGTGCTGCTTTAGCCGATAGCGACACAGGCAGAATTGCAATTTATTATGGTGGTGCTGACACAGTTGTAGGTCTTGCCTTCACCACTGTTGATGAAGTTGTAAGCTTTATTAAAGAACACGATATGATTAAATGATATGATTAAAATTAAAGATTTTATAGGAACCAAGTCATTTTACAAAATGACTTTAAGTATTGCTGTACCCATGATGGTGCAGAACCTTATTTCTAACTTTGTAAACCTTTTAGACAACGTAATGGTTGGCTCTTTAGGTACAGAAGAAATGTCTGGTGTATCCATAGTAAACCAGTTGTTTTTTGTTTTTACATTAGCACTTTTCGGTGCTGTAAGTGGTGCCGGTATTTTCACATCACAATTCCATGGTAAAAACGACCACGATGGTATCAGATACACAATAAGATTTAAAACAGTTACTGTTATACTTCTTACTATAATTGCCCTGTTAGTATTCATATTCTTTGGTGATTTCTTAATTAGCCTTTATCTACATGATGCAGATGACTCTGCAAACTTAGAACTAACGGCACAAATCGCAAGAAAATACCTGAACATTATTCTTATAGGTCTTTTCCCATTTGCTATTTCAAATATTTTCTCAAGCACCTTAAGAGAAACCGGACAGACAGTTATACCTATGGTAACAGGCTTTGTTGCTGTGTTTACAAACTGTGCTTTAAACTATGTTTTAATCTTCGGCAAGTTCGGAGCACCCGCTTTAGGTGCAGAAGGTGCTGCTATTGCAACTGTTATTTCGAGATATGTAGAATGTGCCGTATTTATAACTTACATTTTCATAAAACGTAAATCGTACCCATTTTTTAAAGGTGCTTTCAAGTCACTTTATATACCAAAGAGCTTATTTAAAAGTATTACCGCAAGAGGTCTTCCCCTTTTATTCAACGAATTTTTGTGGGCGGCTGGTATGTCGGCTCTCAGTATGAGTTACAGCCTTCACGGAATTGCAGTTGTTGCAGGATACAGTATTTCTTCTACTGTTGTAAATCTTTTGAGCATATCATTCCAGTCATTAGGTGCGAGTATCAGCATTATAGTCGGCAAGCTTCTTGGCGCAAGTAAATTTGATGAAGCTATTGCTACTGTGAAAAAGATGTTTGCTTTCACACTTTTCGCAAGTGTTTTGGTTGGTGCTTCAATATTTGTTATGAGTAATCCTATTTTAATGCTTTACAATACATCAGAAGAATCTAAAAATTATGCAGAATTCTTTATGAAGACAGTTGCAATAATTACACCTATAAATGCATTTGCACACGCTTCGTATTTCACACTACGTAGTGGTGGTAAAACGTTCATAACGTTCTTGTTTGATAGCGTATTTCTTTTAGGATTCGTTGTACCATTTGCATTTGCACTTTATTATTTAGGTCATTTATCAATTTTTATTATTTTCCCAATAGTTCAGGCAACCGATATAATTAAAGATATAATTGGTTTTATATTCATAAAGAAAAAAGTCTGGGTTAATAACATAGTAGATTAATAAAAAACAAATTCCCCTATGAAGAAATTTTCTTCATAGGGGGATAATTTTTGTTTATTAAACTGTAGCAACTTCTTGCTTGGTTACCTTTCCTTCAGCTGCCCAACGAGCTTTTTTAGCAACCTTATATTCATACATATTATCATCCATACGTTTCATAAAACCGTCGCTACCGTTTTCTTTGCCAACTGTAAATTGGGCATAACCATAAGAAAACGATAACTCGTAAGGATAATCACCGGAAGCATTTCTTTCTTCTGCCACATCTGTAAGTTTCTTCATAAGAGCTTCAATACTGTCATTGTCAAGCATTGGTGTAATAATTATGAATTCGTCACCGCCGTATCGAGCGGCAAAATTCATTTTACCGAGATTATCTCTTAAAATACTACCAACCTGAGCGATTGCATCATCACCTACGTGGTGACCGAAATTATCGTTAATCTGTTTAAACTTATCCATATCAAGCATTACACCTGTAATGGTTTTACCTGACTTTCTGTACTTTTCATTTTCATTAAGACCGGTAAGATAATCGTCTAAATAGCGTCTGTTATAAACACCACTCAAACGGTCAATGTATGCAGATTCTGACTGTGTTGTAGCGTAAAAACCGACAAGAGAAATTGTAATTACCATAGCGATAATTGCTGTACCTGGTAATAACCACTGCACAAACATACCAACAAAAATTGGCGCCATTATAAGTGCTATTGGCATAATCATATATTTATTGATTTTTTTCTTGTTTGAATAAACGTAGCCTATTCCAAACACAACATAAGCAATTGTCGAAATCGCCGGAACAATCCACAAAAATTCTCTTGTATATACGTTTTGGTCACTAATACTGAAAACCCAACCAGTAAATGGTGTAGTCCATGTAGACACCAGTGCTACTACAACAGGAGCACAAATAATTTTTGCATAACGTCTTACACGCCTTGGACTACCGAACATTCTATAAATCACATATAGGCACCAGATGTAACCAAACACCACATTAACTGTAAAATACAAGATATTTAACATCATATTTACACTTATATCTATTGTATTACCAATAGGAGAACCTATAAGATTTAAAAAGATATGTTCTTTATCCCAAAGGTTTGTAAAAGCTTCAACAAAACATTGAACCATTGCAAGGTCAAGCATAATAACAAATAATTTCTGATCTAACACGAAACTGTTCTTAACGCTTCTGTGTTGCATTCTCAAGAACAAAAGAAGCATAATTGCCGAACAGTTCACTATGATATTTTCCATAGCGTATTTGGTTACATTTTCTATCATAACAAAATCTCTTTCCCATCTGATATACTACAAATTGTATGATAATATTATATTATACAGAAAAGGAAAATTCAACTGTTTTTAGTAAAAACTTTCAAATAAATTTAAAACTTTTTGTTAATATCCACTATAAACCTACAGGGAATTCGGAAATTAAAAAGGAGTTATGCAACAAAAAAACACTTTTTTGTCGCATAACTCAGTATTTTCAAACACTACATATTGTATATGGTTATTTCACACCAAAATACCTCTCGGCATTTCTGAAAGAAATATCTTTTACAACTTCGCTTAAAAATTCCATATCATCCGGATACTTACCTTCTTCAACCAAGTCACCAATAATTTCACAAACAATTCTTCTGAAATATTCGTGACGAGGATATGACAAAAAGCTTCTTGAGTCTGTAAGCATACCAATAAATTTAGCAAAAGCACCAAGGTTCATTAAAGAACTCATCTGCGCACGCATACCATCATAGTTGTCATTAAACCACCAGGCAGTACCAAACTGAATCTTTGATTCTGCTTCTGCTGTCTGGAAGTTGCCGAGCATTGTACCTAAAACCTGATTATCCTTAGGGTTGAGTGTAAAAAGAACAGTTTTTGGAAGCTTATATTCAGAATGCATTGCATTAAGAAGCTTAGAAAGATTTATAGCAATTTCATAATCCGCTATTGAATCATAACCTGTGTCAGGGCCTAATTTTTTAAACATTTCAGTATTGTTGTTTCTCATAGCTCCAATATGAATTTCCATAGCCCAATTGTTTTTTGCGTATTCATTCGCAAGGAATATTAAAAGCTCTGTTTTATATAAATCAATTTCATCAACTGAAAGCTCTGCACCACTTAATTTTTTACTGAAGAGTTTGTTTAACTCTTCTTCGCTACCTCTTTTATAAGGAACATAGGTCAATGCATGGTCACTTGCACAACAACCCATTTCTTTAAACAACTCAATTCTTGTAAGAAGAACTTTTTTGAGTTCTGTAAATGTCTTAATTGAAGTACCTGAAACGTTTTCGAGAGATGCTAACCACTCAAGATATCCGTCTAATTCAATTCCAAGTGCTTTATCTGGTCTGAATGCAGGTAGAACCTGACACTCAAATGTTTCGTCTTCTCTTAGAAGCTTATGATATTCTAAAGTATCTGCCGCATCATCTGTCGTGCAAAGATATTTAACATTGCTTCTTTTAATCAATTCTCTTGGTGTATAACCACCATTTTTAATTAAATTATTTGCTTTTTCCCATATAGCATCGCAAGTTTTTTCGCTTAATGGCTCATAAATATCAAAATATCTTTGTAATTCAAGGTGAGTCCAATGGTAAAGAGGATTGCCAATTAAATTAGGCATAGCTTTTGCCCAAGCCTTAAATTTTTCATAAGGTGTTTTATCACCTGTTATATATTCTTCACTTATACCACAAGAGCGCATTGCGCGCCATTTGTAGTGGTCACCACTGAGCCACAAGTAAGCTAAATCACTTGGAGCATTATTTTCATAAATTTCTTTTGGTGATAAGTGACAGTGCCAGTCAAAAATAGGCTCGTTTTCACAAGCCGCATAAAGCTTTTTAGCAGTCTCAGTTTTCAAAAGAAAATCTTTATCCATAAATTTTTTCATAGTTTGCACCTCTGAATTTTATATTCATAAAAATATGATAACATATCGAAAAATTTATTTCAATGTGAAAAATATTTAAGAAAATGAAATAAAAACCAACAAAATAAACAAAGAGAGCAGGTCATAAGACCTACTCAACTTTTTCAACTGTATTTAAAACCTTGTGTAACAACTCGTGGTCTGCTGTGTCACCTGATTCGGGTTTATAATAAATCTGGTAATCATCAGCGCCTTGTTCATCTGCATAAAATGTTATATATGCATTATAACTTTCAAACTTTCCACTCTTATCAACTTCAAGCTTTCCTTTTTCGCTCAGAGTTACACCCTTTGACTTTACTATTTCTGCCTGAAATACGCCATTGTCAAAAAATTCCATTGAATCGCTTCCATTCCAGGTGTAGATATCACGCGTTTTTATCATAACGAAATATGTTATACATTCTTCAATATCAAATATATTCGCATCATCAGGGTCAATAGAATATAACAAACGGTAGTATTCCTCATTTGTAGAAGGCACATACCCGAATGTGTTTTTCAACATACGAGCAAATTCTTCACCTTCTTCATCCAGAAATAAATCGCCTGTTATATCTAATGGTTCTGTTTCAATCTTTTCCTTTTGTGTTATAGCAAGAAAAAAATCTTCAATACCCGATTTTGAAAATTTCAACATTGTGAAATGTTCACTTTCTACTTTTTCGAGAAGTTTATATTCTTCGGGTAATGAAACCTTAATTCCCTCAAGAGAATATTCTGTTAAATTTTCTTTGGGGAAAGAAATTGCAATTTCGTCATAAAATAATGCACCTTGTTTTGCTGACGGGCTATTCTGCGCAAGTGTTTTAAAAATAAGCCCCGGCACAAAAAGAGCAAGAACAGAGAGTGTTAAAACTACTACTAAACAGGTAGCTATCACCTTCTTTATATTTCTTTTAACTTTATTTTCCTGCTTAATTTCTCTTTCTTTTTTCATTTCAACTAAAAATTGATATTCTATTGTTTCATATATTATAAAAAGACTAAAGAAATTAACAAACATAATTTTAGCAACGTTCACCACAACAAATGCTGATTCTGTATGTATTAAATATGCCGCCATAACTATCAATAATAATATCCCTGTGTATATCACTACTTCTCGTCTGGGCAACTCAACTTCTTTACCCTTTTTGTATTTTTGTCTCAGGCGATATTCAAAAATCACCAAAACAATAGAAATAATTAAACAGCTCAAAAAAACATAGATATTTGAAAAATCCAACAGCCACGCTATCAACTGACAATCCACTGTCAGTTCCACTAAATTCAAAAGACTACTATATTGCTTATAAGAAAATGTGCCTCCTATTTTCAGATATTTCTTCAGGATTATAAAAAAGACTATAACAAATACAAGTGGTAGAACATCAGCAAAAATTAAACTGGATAGGGTAATTGAAACCCCTGCAAATTCTGCTTGCAAAAAAACTACTACTTTTATAATAAGATTTAGAGTTGCTGCAAACAGAACTACTAACAAATGGTCAGTTATATCTTTTTTGAGTTTTGTTACTCTCTTTTGGTAAAACGACTCATACGCTTCATATTTTTCAGTTTCATTGGTTTTCAATTCTTCTGTCTGTGAAAGTAAATCTTCATAAGTAACAGAAAAGCAGTCTGCTATATTTTTGAGTGTTTTCACTCTTGGCATAGCTTCGCCAGTCTCCCATTTTGAAACTGCTTTGTCTGAAACCCCCAGTATATTTGCAAGGTCTTTCTGTGTTAAGTTACTTTCGGTTCTTAACTTATAAAGCTTATTGCCAAATGTATATTTATCCAAAATAACACCCCCTGAAATTTATAATATAATTATATTTAAATCTATTCTGTTTTTCAATAAATTTAGTGAAAATATCGGTAGAATTAAAGTAGAAGTTGTAAAAAATCAATAATTCAAAATCAATTATTCATCAGCGTAAGCGACTTCATCATTCATTATTCATTGAAAATCCGTTCTTTTAATGAATAGTGAATGATGAATAATGAAAAATGAATAATACAAACGAAAATCCGTCCACTTGAGTGAACGGATTTTCGTTTTTACTTTTTATTTTCTTTAGCGGTGTTGATTGAGGCAATTAAAATTCTTTTAATTTCTAAACAATCGTTAAGAAGTGATTCACTCATTTTCTCATCAATATATTCAGACATATAAAGCAATTTAATCCAATATTCAGTTTCTGCAGTTTCTTTTAAAGCTATACTCATCTTGGATATAAAATCTGCTTTGCTTTGTCCGTAATTTGCTTCATTTATGTTTGCACCAATACTTGTACCACTTCGAACAATTTGTTTTGATATTATTGTTTCTTTTTTAGTTTTAGTTAAATGTTGATGTAATTTTACAATTCTTGATGCAAATACAATGGATTTATCAATTAACAAATTTTCTTTCATGAAATCGCCACCTTCTTGCTTATTATAGCAGTAAAAGAATTCAAAATCAATTATTCATTATTCATCAGCGTAAGCGACTTCATCATTCATTATTCATTGAAAATCCGTTCTTTTAATGAATAGTGAATGATGAATAATGAAAAATGAATAATACAAACGAAAATCCGTCCACTTGAGTGAACGGATTTTCGTTTGTGTTTGTGGGGGTATATTTGAATAAGGAGATAGGAATGAAAAACTCTAATCTAATCTGAAACGATTTTTTCTTCCGTTTCATTGTCTACATTTTAACTTTTACAAATAAATTCCCTGTGAATTGATTGTTAATAATTTGTTAAATCGAAAAATTAAAAGCCGGGCAGTAATACGCCCGACTTTTCACAAAGTTATATATCTTTTTTGCCGTTTTCACCTGTATTCCAATTAATTAAATGCTCAAACCTTTTACCGTTTTCTTCACAAGTAAGTTTAACCCAGTTATCGCCCTCATAAATTGCATCAAGAACTTTAACTGTTGGTGCACTATATGTTTTCATAAGCTCTGCACTTTGTTTTTCATCATAGTTAGCGGCGTTGTCAGACGTAAATATAATAGTACCTAAGTTTCTGCAAAGGTCTGCCCATAAAACGCGCTGTTCCCAAGTAATTTTAAGCGGTTTCTTGCTCTTTCTATCGCCGTCAACTTCTTTTAACGCATTTCTCAAATAGAAAACATCAGGGTCATTACCAAATACTCTACCATTAAGGCCACGACGGAAAATTGTGTTTTTAATTGCAGTCTGAACAGAAACAATTTCTCTGTTAACTGTGCTCTTTACCGGAACTGGTTCAAATACAAGGTCAACATCACTACCAATACGGCAATAATCCACCTTACCGAATGCAGGACCTAACGGAACACCACAACCTAAAATAAGCTTTTCACCAACACATTCTCTTAAAAGTGCCATAGCGTCACACATAATTTCACCACGGCTCTTTCCGTTTCTAGGAACGATACAAGCAGTATAAAGGAAGTCGAGCTTAACCATATCAAATCCCCATGTGTTAAGAATTGTATTGAAGAACTGCTTGATATAAGCAGCACATTCAGGATTATAGAAATCGAGTGTATAGCAATCTCTGCCAAGACCTACAAAGCCATAAACCGGTTTGCCATCTGGTTTCTTAACAATCCATTCAGGGTGATTTTTAGCTACAACAGAATTTTTCTGAATATAGAATGGTGCAAGCCAGAGCCCTGCAAGCCAACCCTTAGAATGAATTTCCTCTGCAATATATTTCATGCCCTTAGGGAATTTTTCATTTGGAACTTCCCAGTCACCAATAAAGCTCTGGTAACCGTCGTCTATCTGGAAGATGTTAATATCTGCACCAGTAGCTTTTAAAGCTTCAAGGTCACGAATAATAATTTCTTCTGTAATATCTGTGTAGTAGTTATACCAGCTTGTGTAACCGTTAATTCTGTTCGTTTTTGGTTTATCTATGCCCATAGTGGTAAAATACTCATCAAACAAAGCATCATGCTCACCTGTTAAAACAACCATATCTAAAACAGTAACTTCACCATTTATTACTTTACATTCTAAATCTTTTTCAATAACGATTGTGTTAGCATTTGTATCAAAATTGAATACGGTGTAACCCTGTTGTTCACTTAAACTACCCATAAGTGTGAATTCGTTGCCAGTACGGATGTATGAATATGTGTAACCATGGAACACACCTGCTTTGTCTGGGTATTCTCTGAACATATAGTCACCACTGCAACCAGCCATATTAAAGCCTAAAGGAATAGACTTAACAAGCTTATTCATACCTCTGTAATGCTCATTCTTTTTATATTCTCTTGTAAGACTCCAGCTCTGGTAGCCGTTTGGCATAATACGTACATCTTCAGGATATTTATAATCCGCAATAACCTTAAGATTAAAAAGCTCAGTTTCTTTATTAGCTTTTAAAGTAACCTTTAAAGATTTGCCGTCAAATGAATAATTAACAGATAAATCATCGCTGTTACCTGAAAAAGAAGTTACTTTTCCATCGACCTTGTAATTTAATGCAACTTTTGCGTTTTCAAACATTGTTTTTTGCACCTTTCAGATAATTTTTAGTTTACGTTTCATTTTACCATAAACAATAAAAAAAGACAATGTAATTCTCGACAATAAATCGCAAAAAAAATTAGTAAAAACAACAGTAAAAAACTATCAATTATTATTGACTTATTTTAAAAAAAAGAATAGAATTAGGGTGATATGCGAGGTGGCTTGATGGCATTGATTTTATCTGGTGTCGGTTATGGCATTTTAGAAGTTTTTCTGCTTCACATTCTTTTAAAAAGTGCTCTGTCTGGTGATTTAAAAAAGACTATATTACCACTTTTTATAAAGCTAATGTCTTATGGAGCAGCACTTTTACTTATCTACTTTTTCTTTATGGAATCAGTAAAACTTCTGGCGATTGGTTACACAATAGGTGTTATAGTTTCAATCCCAATAATTTTACTAATTTCTAAAAAGAAGGATAAAATTTCAAAACAAACTTCAAACGAAGGAGATGATAAAAAATGAGCACGGCTGATTTAATCAAAATCGGCGTAAGCGTAGTAGTTTTTATTCTTTGTCTTGCTTTGAATATCCACTTTAAAGGTGTTATAAAAAACTTTTCTGAGGATATTGATAAAAAGACGCTTAAAAAGAAAAAACGGCTTAAAACCCTATGCTTTTCGGGAATGCTTATCAGTATCTGGTTTGCTTTAGGTGTGTTTATAACATGGTTTTCAGGCAAACACAGTGCTATGCACATTGAATTCTCAATGTTCGGTGATAGAAGCTCTGTTGAGCTATTCGGTCTTAAATTAGGCGAAACAACAATTTATACAATGATTATTGTTTTAATTGTTACTATCCTCTGCCTTGTTTTCAGGCTTTTGGTTTTCCCAAAATTCAAAGACAAGCCTGAAGGATTCCAGAATGTTATGGAACTCTGTGTTGAAACAGTTGAAAATTTCTGTATAGATGCAACAGGCAAAAAAGCAGGCAAAAGTCTTGCACCCTATATGTTCGCACTTGCAATTTATTTAATATTCAGCGCAAGTTTCGAATTATTCGGTTTAAGAGCACCTACTTCAGATTTGGTTGTTACATTCTCAATGGGTCTCATAACCTTTGTGCTTCTTAACTACTTTGGATTCAAAAAGCTCGGTATTGGCGGAAGATTCAAAGCAATGGGAGGTCCTATGGTTGCTATGCGACCAATTATGATTCCTATGAAAATCGTCAGCGACATTGCAATCCCAATTTCACTCGCTTGCCGTCTTTTTGGTAATATGCTCGGTGGTATGATAGTTATGGAGCTTTTAAAAGGTGCACTCGGTGGATATGCTTCAGGTATACCTGGTATAGCAGGACTTTACTTCAACCTTTTCCATCCACTTATTCAGGCATATATCTTCATTACACTTTCACTTACATTTATTGATGAAGCAATGGAAGGTCTTGAAGAGTAATATAAAAACAAAAATCAAATTAAATTTATATTAAATTTCGGAGGTAATTTATTATGGGTTCAGCAATAGCAATGCTTACAGCACTCGGTGCAGGTTTCGGTATGTGTTTCGCAACTGCAAAGGCAGTTGAATCAGTTGCACGTCAACCAGAAGCAGCAAGTAAAATTCAGACAATCCTTCTTTTAGGTTGTGCTCTCGCAGAATCAACAGCTATCTACGCTTTCGTTGTAGCTCTCATTCTTTCAGGCAAATAATTTAAATTTCTTTTAAGGTGTATTTATTATGGATATGTTACAATCTTTAGGTATGTCAAAAGACCTTATTGCCGATCTTTTGATTAACATAGTCAGCATAATTGTTCTTTACCTTGTTGTTAAAAAATTAGCTTACAACCCTGTAAAAAAATTCTTAGATGCAAGAACTTCACGAGTTGAAGCTCAAAAAGCAGAAGCAGAAGATAGCCTTAAAGAAGCTACTGAAATGAAAGAAAAATATGATGAGCTTCTTAAAGATTCAGAAAATGCAAAAGCAGATGCTATAAAAGAAGGCATCAGCAATGCAAAAGCAGAAGCGACTGAAATTCTTAACTCTGCAAGAGAACAAGCAAAAACAATTGTTGATAAGGCAAACAAAAATGCAAAAGAAAAAGAGCAAGAAGCTATTGACAATGCTCGTGAAGAAATTGTTAATCTTGCTATTGATGCATCTGCTACTCTTTTAAAGAGAGAGTTTGACGATGCTGATAATAAACGTCTTATTGAAGATTTTCTTGATTCATTAAAAAGTAATGGTGATATAGATGCGTAAATCAACTATCATAGTTGCCGATAACATTACCATTCCTACCTTCAGATATCTTTGTGATGAATTGAAGAAAAAGCTTGGTAAGGATATTGATTTTGAGTATAGAATTGATAACTCTATTATCGGTGGCTTTATAATTAATCTTGACGGTAAAGTTTACGATAACAGTATTAAAACACAACTAGAACGTTTGAAAAAACATATAAAGAACGGAGATGAGGCTTGATGTCTGACAAGATTTTTGCAACTAAAAATGAATATCTTAAACAAAGACTCGAAAGCTTCTCCTCTACGCCTATTGTTTATGAAAGCGGTAATGTTTCATCCGTAGGTGATGGTGTTGCAACTGTTACTGGTCTTAAAAACCGTCTTTATGGCGAACTTTTAGAATTCGACGGTGAAATTTTTGGTATGGCTCTAGACCTTAACGAAGATGGTGTTGGTGCCGTTCTCTTTGATAGTGCTGATGCAGTAAGCGTTGGCGATAAAGTAAAAGGCACAAACCGTGTAGCCGAAATTCCCGTTGGTCCTGAGCTTTTAGGCAGAATTATTGACCCAATAGGCAGAGCAATCGACGGCAAAGCATTAGACGCTAAAAAATATTTACCTGCAGAAAGACCTGCCCCTACAATTATCGACCGTGAACCAGTTTCAAAACCACTTGAAACAGGTATTCTTGCTATTGATAGTATGGTTCCTATTGGTCGTGGTCAGCGTGAGCTTATTATTGGTGACAGACAAACAGGTAAAACCTCAATTGCCCTTGATACAATTTTCAACCAGAAGGGCAAGGATGTTATTTGCGTTTACTGTGCTATAGGTCAAAAGGCTTCTAACATCTCTCAGGTTGTTGATTATCTAAACAAAAATGAAGCTATGGAATACACAGTAGTTGTTGCTTCAACTGCTTCTGATTCCCCTGCTACTCAATATCTTGCACCTTATTGTGCATGTACTGTTGCAGAGGGCTTTATGGCTGAAGGTAAAGATGTTTTAGTTATTTATGATGACTTATCAAAGCATGCGGTAGCTTACCGTGCAATGTCTTTACTTCTTCACAGACCACCAGGACGTGAAGCTTACCCTGGTGATGTTTTCTACCTTCACTCAAGACTTCTTGAAAGAAGTGCTTGTCTTTCTAAAAAATTGGGTGGTGGCAGCATTACAGCTTTACCAATAGTAGAAACTACTGGTGGCAATATTTCCGCTTACATACCAACCAACGTAATTTCTATTACTGATGGTCAGATTTATTTGGAAAGCGAATTATTTCACAGTGGTATGCGCCCTGCTATTAACACCGGTCTTTCTGTTTCTCGTGTTGGTAGAAGTGCTCAACACAAAGCTATGAGAAAAGTTTCTGGTACACTCCGTATTGAACTTTCACAATACAGAGAAATGGCTATTTTCACTCGTTTTGGTAGTGATGTTGACGAGTCTACTGCAAAGCTTTTAAGAAAGGGCGAATGTCTTACTGAGCTCTTAAAGCAAGGTAAGGGTGAGCCACTGGATTTATTTAAACAAGTTGCAATTCTTTTAGCATACAAACTCGATGTATTCGAAAATGTTCCTAAAAAGGAAATAAAGTTGAAAGCAAGTGAGCTTATAGATATGCTTCAGTCAAAATATCCTGATTATGTTAAAGAAATTAACAGTACAGGCGATATTACTGATGCCATTGAAAAGATTTTCACTAAAACAATGTTGGAGTTTAAACAATGAGTAACGCTAACGAAATAAAGCAACATCTCAAAGCAGTTGAACAAACAAGAAAGATAACAAATGCTATGTACTTGTTATCAACCTCTCGAATGAAAAAGGCTATGAGCAGTATTGACTTTAACCTTTTTTATCTAGAGCGACTGCGTACTACAATTAAAGATATTCTTTCAAAAACAAAAAACAATAACTTAACAAATAAATTCATAGAAGAGCGTAACGCTGGTAGTGCTGTTTTTGTTGTTGTAACCTCTGACAAAGGTCTTTGTGGTGGTTACAATTCAGGTGTTGTAAACTTAGCCCTTGAAAAAATGAAAGAGCACAAAGATCCAATGGTTATCTCTCTAGGTATAATTGGTGACAGGCTTTTTAAAAACCATGGCATTGAACCTACATATTCATGGTATGGTGCCTCTCAACACCCTACCTTAAACCTTGCAGGTCAGGTTGCATCAAAGCTTATTGAGTTATTTTTGACCAACGACTACAGAGAAGTTTATTTAGTTTATACCGAATATATCTCTTCATCTGTGCAGACACCTTGTATTAAGCGACTTTTACCACTTTTAAGACGAGATTTTCTTGACATCGACTTTGAAAGTGACAAACGCGCCCAGATGATTTATGAACCCTCGGTAGAAATTGTTTTTGAACAGATTGTTTATCAATATGTGACGGGATTTATGTATGACGTTTTTATGCAATCGGCTGTTAGCGAAAACATAGCAAGAATGAATGCTATGCAGAACGCTACTAAGAACGCTGACGAAATGATAGAAACGCTTTCTAAAGAACTCAATGCTGCCCGTCAACTTCAAATCACTAACGAAATAACAGAAATTGCTGCGGCAACAGAATTACAAAAGTGATTTTATAAGGATGATTTTGTCTTATGAATATAATTTACAAAGGTGAAATAGTTAAAATTTCAGGTCCTGTTATTGATGTCCGTTTCAGCGGAAAGCTTCCACCTATTAACACCCTTCTTACTATTGAAGGTGTTGATAAACACATTGAAGTTGCAATGCACATTGCTAAAAATACAGTAAGAGCAATAGCTCTTGAAGCTACAGAAGGCCTTTCTTGTGGCTTAAAGGTGGTATCTGACGGCAACGGAATTATGGTCCCTGTCGGCGACAAGGTTATAGGCAGAGTTGTCGACGTTTTGGGCAGACCTATAGATGGCAAAGGCAATATTGAAGCTGACCATAAATTACCAATTCATAGAGAACCACCCTCACTTCACGAGCAGAAACCTGCTACAGAAGTTCTTGAAACCGGTATTAAAGTTATCGACTTACTCGTGCCTTACACAAAGGGTGGTAAAATCGGTCTTTTTGGTGGTGCCGGTGTTGGTAAAACCGTTCTTATTATGGAAATGATTCATAACATCGCAACAAACCACGGTGGTTACTCAGTTTTCACCGGTGTTGGTGAAAGAAGCCGTGAGGGTAACGAGCTTATGCACGATATGAGCGAGAGTGGTGTTATCAACAAAACAATTCTTGCTTTCGGTCAGATGAATGAGCCTTCTGGTAGCCGTATGAGGATTGCTCTTACAGGTCTTACAATGGCTGAATATCTTCGTGATGAACGCCATCAGGACGTGCTTTTATTCGTGGATAACATTTACAGATATGTTCAGGCTGGTAACGAAGTTTCTGCTCTTTTAGGCAGACTGCCAAGTGCCGTTGGTTACCAACCAACCCTTGCTAATGAATTGGGTGAATTAGAAGAAAGAATTGCATCTACCAGTAAGGGCTCAATTACATCTGTTCAGGCTGTTTATGTTCCTGCCGATGACCTTACAGACCCTGCTCCTGCAACAATCTTTACACACCTTGACGCTACAACTGTTCTTTCAAGAAGCATTTCTGAGCTTGGTATTTACCCTGCTGTTGACCCACTTGAATCTACGAGCCGTGCCCTTGAGCCTGAAATTGTTGGCGAACTCCACTACAGAGTTGCTCGTGGCGTTCAAGAATGTTTACAAAGATATTCTGAGCTTAAAGATATTATTGCTATTCTCGGTATGGAAGAGCTTTCTGAAGAAGACCGTCTCACAGTTTACAGAGCAAGAAAAATTCAAAAATTCCTCTCTCAACCAATGAATGTTGCTACTGCCTTCACAGGTGTTAAAGGTCAGTTTGTTCCTATTAAAGAAACTATTGAAAGCTTCAGGCAAATTATTGACGGCGAAGCAGACGATATTCCAGAAGCAGCTTTCTTTATGGTTGGCTCTATTAAAGATGCAAGAGAAAAAGCAAAAACTTTATAAGGTGTGACTAATATGCCTAAATTCAAATTAGAAATGTTCACCCCTAAAAAGCAATTTTTTGTTGGCGAAGTGGATGCAGTTACCTGCAACGCCGCTGATGGTGAATTAAGTGTTCTTTATGGTCACCAACCAATGATTGTTGCTTTGCCTCCGGGTGAAATTAAAATTAAACAAGATGGTGAATGGAAGAAAGCTTTCGTCGGTGACGGTTTTATGGAAGTAAGACCAGACGATGTTCTTGTGTTCACCCACCTTTTAGAGTGGCCTGAAGATATTGACGAAGCAAAGGCACAGTTGCTTCTAGAACAAGAAAAAGAGCAATTAAGAAATGCCGCTTCATTCAGCGAACACAGACGAACTGAAATTGAGCTTCAACGAATGATGACCACTTTAAGAAAGAAAAATTATAATTTAAATATATGATATATTGTAATTTTCTATAAATTTATTCCTATGTATTCTAAATTTTAGTTAAATACATAGGAATTTTTTTGTTATGTCAAATTTTGTTGAAAACTGAAAATTCCAGGTGTATAATACCCCTGTTAAAAAATTTAAAAATAGGTCGGGGTATTATGACAAAATTAAAGCCAAAGCTTTTTTCGGTAATTAAAAATTATAACAAGGGGCAGTTTGTAAAGGACTTAACTGCTGGTCTCATAGTTGCAATTATTGCTTTACCACTTTCTATTGCGCTTGCTCTCGCTTCTGGTGCAACACCAGAGCAAGGTCTTTACACAGCTATTGTGGCAGGTTTTTTAATTTCATTTTTAGGTGGTAGCCGTGTTCAGATTGCAGGTCCTACTGCGGCATTTGCTTCAATTGTTGCTGGTATTATTGCAACAAACGGTTTTTCAGGACTTGTTATTGCAACACTTATGGCTGGTGTAATGCTCATAATAATGGGTGTTTGTAAATTTGGTAGTCTTATTAAATTCATTCCATTTACAATTACAACTGGCTTTACTTCTGGTATTGCAGTTACAATTTTAATAGGACAAATAAAAGACTTCTTGGGTCTTACATTTAAAAACTCCCCTGTTGAAACAGTAGAAAAGATTGAAGAAATTGCTCACTCTATTACTACTATAAACCCAATGGCAGCTGTTATAGGTGTAATTTCTCTTGCAATTTTAATTATAATGCCAAAAATCATAAAAAAAGTTCCACCATCAATTTTTGCAATTCTCGTTTCTGCATTACTCGTTGAATTTTTAGATTTAGATGTTCTTACCATTGGTGATTTATATGAAATTTCATCAAAAGCACCAACACCATCAATCCCTGAATTCTCATTTGAAACAATAAAAGCTGTTTTCCCTGACGCAGTTACTATTGCAGTACTCGCTGCTATTGAATCTCTTCTTTCTTGTGTTGTTGCAGATGGTATGATTGGTAGCAGACACAACTCAAATATGGAGTTAGTTGCACAAGGTGTTGGTAACATTGGTTCTGCGCTTTTTGGTGGTATTCCTGCAACAGGTGCTATTGCAAGAACTGCCGCAAACATTAAAAATGGTGGTAGAACACCAATAGCTGGTATGGTTCACGCTGTTGTTCTTCTTTTGGTTTTACTCGTTTTAATGCCACTTGCTTCATATATTCCAATGCCAACAATTGCGGCAATTCTCTTTATAGTTGCTTATAATATGAGTGAATGGCGTGAATTTAAAGCAATTGTTAAAACATCCCCTAAAAGTGATATATTCGTTCTTGTTTTAACATTTGTGTTAACAATTGCATTTGACTTGGTTGTAGCTATTGCAGTTGGTCTTATTCTCTCAACACTTCTCTTTATGAAGCGTATGAGCGACGAAACAAATGCTTATGGCTGGAAAGAATTTGACGAAGCAACTGACGAAGATAATGTTAACTTAAAGGTTATTCCAAAAGGTGCTTCTGTATTCGAAATTACAGGTCCTATCTTCTTTGGTGCGGCAACGAAATTTACAGATACACTTTCTTCCACAGACAAAAAAGTACTTATTTTAAGAATGAGAAGCGTTCCTGCAATTGACGCTACTGGTATTCACGCTTTTGAAACAATTCTTAAAAACTTTGAGAAAAAAGGTAAAACACTTATAATTTCTCACGCAAACGAACAACCTTTAAAAGCACTCAAAAAATCTGGTCTTTATTCTAAGATTGGTAAAGAAAACTTCCAGAGAAACATTAACGATGCTTTAAAAAGAGCGGAAGAGATATTAAAAAGCAATTAAAAAAGTAGCAATCTATTCACTTTATTGAATAGATTGCTACTTTTTTATTCCTTTGAAAATCGGTTATTTACTTAACAACCAATCTGCCACATCAATAATCTTAACACCCTCATATTGATATTCTGGGTTTCTTGTTCGTGCTATCACCATCTTTGGGTAGGCATCTTTTATTTTTAACAATGGTTCTACTTCTCGTTTAAAAGTTTCAGGTAAAGTTATATTGTCTGAAACCTGAATATAAATCTTCTCACTTCTTTTTAAAGCAACAAAATCAATTTCCTTTTTATACAAAACGCCAACATAAACCTCATAACCACGTCTGAGCAATTCTATCGCAACGATATTTTCAATCACTCTGCCGCTATCCAGATTCTTTGTACCAAGTTTTGCATAGCGAAATGTATGGTCGCTTAAATAATACTTATCATTGGTTGTAAGATACTTTTTTCCTTTAATATCATATCTACGAAACTTATAGAAAGCAAAAGCATTACAAAGAAATTGAAGATAATTACCAACGGTCTTATGATTGATTTTATCTTTATTTGATGTAAGCGTATCTGTGATACTTCTTGCCGAGGTTAAGTTGGATACGTTATCCATTAAAAACTGAGAGACTCTACTCATCAAAATGGGATTTTTAATACTATACTTTTGACTTATATCTCTTAAAATCAAAGTATCAAAAACATTTTCTATATAATCAAATTTATCTTCCATCTCTTTATACAAATAAGAACCAGCCATACCACCTTCAAGCATATAGTTATCAAAAGCAGTATATTTATCTGTAAATTCGAAGTAATTAACATACTCTGCAAATGAAAATGGATAAACCTTAATTTCAAAAGTTCTGCCAGTAAATAATGTTGCTAAGTCTGAACTGAGCAAGAAAGCATTAGAGCCTGTGATATAAATATCGTACATTTCGGTGGCATGTAGATTATTTATACACAGTTCAAAGTTATTACACATTTGAATTTCGTCAATTAAAACAAAATTATCCTCACCATCAATAAAGTTATTTTCGACATACTCGTTAAGAGCCTTATAGTCCTTTAGTTGGTCATACTTAGACAGGTTAAAGTTGATATGGATAATATTAGCACCTTGAATATTTGCTTGCACGTAATTCTTAAAAGCTTCTAATAGCTTTGATTTACCAGAACGTCGTACACCAGTTATAACTTTAATATCGGGGGTTCCAATAACACCTATCATTTTATCTAAATATTGCTTTCTTTCAATCAGTTTCATGGAGAATCACCTCACAAACTTATCATATCACATCCACTTCCCAAAATCAATGTTTTTTTATTTTTGGGAAGCAGAACTCCAACAAAAAATACCTTCACCCTATTTAAAAAGCAAATGGAAGACAACTTCATTACAAAGTGTCTCCCATTAGGTATCTTTTATTACTCCGCCACTTTCGGATTAAAGTCTGTTGCAACCTTTACATAGGTTTTTTTGACTTTATTTCCTTTTATTTTTTTGTACTCCTGAGAATTTTCAATTTCTTCCACTGTTCTCTTTGAATCACCAATTTCGGATTTCGTTTCTATTTTTATTTCAAAACTATCATCACCATGAATTTTTACACCTTCATCAGTTTTTACACTCTCAGTTTCTTTAACATTTGTTTCTGAACTTTCACTTTTGATTTCAGTTTCAATCCCAGACTCTTCGCCTCGTAAAATCTCACGCTGTGCTTCCTTAATTGCTTGTTCTGCTTCAAATTTCTCTGCGTCAGTAGGCAATTTGTCAAATTCTCCACTCTCAATAAATTTGGTGGTAATTCTTTCAATCTGCTGAATTTTATTGAGTTCTGCCTGTGCAAGAGCTAATCTTGCACCCTCTGGCACACCTGCTCTTTCAGCAGATTGTATTTTAGCGATAGAAGCATTTATTTTGTTCATTTTAAGACGACGAACTTCGTCTTTTGTTTCACATCGTCTTAACTCTTCTTCGTAAGCTTCAGCTTCTCTTTCAGCATTAACAACTTGTTGATATAAAGTCGGGTTTGTCTTTTGCAAATAGAGCATTTCGTTAGCAGAAAGTTTACCTCCAGCTTGCCATTTGCTCATAATTCTCTGAAGAGTTTCGTCGCCATTTTGTTCTTCTAACTTCTCAAAAAAACTTTTATACTCTGCATTTTTTCTCTGAAGTTCTGTCATATCTTCGGTTATGGCATTTTTCTTTTTATATTGCCATTGTTTTTCTAAAGCACCATTTTTCTTTATATGATTCAAAGAAGTCATTAAATTAAAACTACTTATATCTACAAAACTCAATTTCGTCACCCTCTTTCTTTCACATTCACATTATATTACTCTGTAATATTATAATCTAACACTGCTTTAACATAAGCCTTTTTAACTTTTGAATTTTTAATTTTTCTGAATTCGTCAGAAAGTTCAATTTCAGTTTGGTTGCGTTTATTGTCACCGATTTGAAATTTTTCTGTATCTTTTTTACCTACAAGCTTTTCTACGGCTTCAGAAAGTTCATCGTTAGCCACAGTTTTTACTGACGACTGACCACTGACGACTGACTCACTAACCTCTGTTTTTCCTACATCTCCCACTTCTTGTTTCTTGTTTTCTGCACCCTGTAACTCTTCTCTCTTTGCTTCTTCCAATTCTTTTTCCGTCTGGAATTTTTCTGCATCTGTAGGAAGAGCAGCATAAGCACCACTTTCAATGAATTTAGTAGTGATTTTTTCAATCTCGCGCATTTTCGCCTGCTCAGCCTGAGCAAACGCCAATTTATCTGCATCAGAGATATTAGGGTTACTCTCAACAGAACGAATACTTGCAACTGAAGCATTTATTTTATTCATTTTAATTCGTTGTGCTTCATCCTTTGTTTTGCAACGTTTTAAATCCTCTTCATACTGCTTAGCTTCAGCTTCTATTGCACGCATTTTCTGATAAAGAACAGGGTTTTTCTTTTGCAAATATTGCATCTCCTGCTCTGTTAATTTACTACCGGCATAGATTTTATTTGTTATTCTTTGCATCTCTTTATCTTCGGGATGCAATTCCTGTTGCTCTTTATATGCATTAATAAAATTTACATTATCCTTCTGGCGTTCAGTTAAGCCATCAGTAGAAAAACCCTCTTGCTTTCTTTTTTCCCATTTACTTTCAAGCTTAGCGTTTTTTCTTAGATGATTAATAGAAGTCATAAGACTGAAACTGCTTGTATCTATAAAGCTCATTAAGGCACCTACTTTCGTAAAATTTTAACTAACAACCAACAGGATATAATTACCCTCTAATAACGTTATTCCACGATTTTCCTGTTATTAAAGCAAAAATCCTTGAAAACATAAAATTTTCAAGGATTTTCTGTTTTTATTCTTTTATTATTTCAATAGATAAAATTCTATAAAGCTCGTCCACATCAAAAGGCTTACCAATATGCGTGGTCATTCCAGCATTTATAGCGTCTTCTATATCTCGCTTAGCCGTGTTCGCACTCATTGCGATTATCGGCACCCGTTTAGAATCAAGACGTTCTAAGTTACGGATAAATTTTGTAGCCTCCAAGCCATCTAATACAGGCATTCGAATATCCATAAGAATTGCATCATAATAGCCCTCATCAGAGATATTGAACTTATCAAGTCCAATTTCTCCATTCTCTGCACACTCTACCATAACACCTTTTTTTTCTAATAATCTTACTGCTATCTGGCTATTCATACTATTATCTTCACAAAGAAGCACTCTTTTACCCTTTAATATCTTGTCACACTCATCCTCGGTAATTTTTCCTGTTTCAAGTGCAGATATTCCTTCTAGCTCAACCTCCTGCAAAGCAAGCTCAACAACAAATTCACTACCTTCGCCCACTTCACTGTTAACGGAAATAGTTCCGCCCATAAGTTCAACAACATACTTTGTAATAAATAGTCCTAAGCCTGTACCAGAAATATTCGCTGAGTCTGGTGTTTTTTCTCTTTCAAACTGTTTGAACATTTTCTTTTGGAAATCCTTGCTCATACCAATACCAGTATCCTTAACAATAAAGCGTAAAGCAACAACTCCATCCTTTCTGCCAAGAACTTCCACATTAAAATCAATTTTACCTTGCTCTGGTGTGAACTTAACAGCATTTGAAAGAAGATTAAAGAAAATTTGATTAAATCTTAATTTATCAGTACTTATATATCTCGCAGCAGCCTTATCTACAGACATATTGAATTCGATTTTTTTCGCCTCACAGAGCGAACGAACTACCGAATCAACATAATGCTTAAATTCTTCTATGGAATAAGGCTCATACTTAAGTGTCAACACATTTTTTTCAATCTGTGAGCTATCAAGAGCATCGTTTATTAAACCCAACAAAAAGTGTGCCGAAGCATCAATATTAGAAAAATATTTTCTTATAATTTCATCCTTGCTTTCATCAGCACCTAATGCCGACATACCAATAATAGCATTCATTGGTGTTCTCATATCATGACTTATGCTTGCAAAAAAGTCGGTCTTTGCTTCGTTTGCTTTTTTTGCCTCATCAATAGCTTTTTTAAGTTTTTTCTCTTTTTTCTGACCTTCTCTTACAATAACGTCAACATTTGACCTTGTTGAAAGCAAAATATCATTACGGTCATTAAACAACGGCTTAATTACCATACTGTTATATTCTTCGTTGCCGTTTCTATCGAGACCTAAGAATTGAAACTCTACAATTCCATTCTTTTTAATAGCAGAGCTAATATAGTCGAGTGTCATATACTTTTTAACTCTCTTGCGGTCACCATCTGTAACACGTTTTTCGCAGAATATTTCCATACCCTTTTCAAAAGCGAAGCTGTTATTAAACTGACTTATATTTGTAGCCAATGAATAAAAACGAGTATAGGTATCGTGAACAGTATCAATCACACCAACCTCAAGATAGTTCTGTGAAAGTATATTTTCAGAAATAATTGCTGACATTTTTTCTTTTGTAATATCTTTATTATAGAAGAATGCAAGAATGTTTCCTGTTTTTGGACTCTTAAGAAGATTTACGTCAACACAAACCCATATTCTATTGCCATCGTTAAGCTTTGCCTGATATTCCTCTCTTACCTCTGTAATGCCTTTTTCAAACAAGTTAAGAAGGTTTTCTACTGAAAGCTTTTGTGCCTGTTCATCTGTCATTTCACACTCTTCAAGGAAAAACATTGAGCGTTCACGATAATCAATAGTAGTAATAATTTTTTCATCTTTTACATACGATTCGCCATATCTTAAATTCTCAAGCAACCCTAATGTAAGGTTAACACAAGAGGTAGAAATTATGTTATCACCCATTTTATTACGGAAAGCAAGTTCTTCTCTGAAACGTTTTTCTGTAAACTTCTGTTCAGTAATATCACGACTCATACCATAAGCCGTAATAGCATTTCCTGCTTCGTCACGAACAACTGAATAAGATATTTCAACACATCTTTTTATATTTGATGCAGATTCAAGCATCCAGAATGTGCCAGTTAATTCTTTTTCTTCACCAAAATTAACGCGATTATAAAATTCCTTAAATTCTTCTATTTGTTCTTCAATTACTGTGCCATTATTAAAAAGCCTGTCTGGATAATCGTAAAGAATAACCTCTCTACCAATTTCACCGATTTCTGTGCCCTGTGGGTAACGAGCACATTTGTTTTTTACATCATACTCCCACACAAGCATTTTAGCTCCATTGATTGCAAGTTTAAAACGATTTTCAGTATCCTTAAGCTTTTGTTTGTTTTCTATATTTTCAGTTACATCGTGGCACACACCAACCAACGCAATTTTATCCTGTACCTTTACAACTTTGCCGTTATCTTTTATCCATATAAATCTACCATTTTTCTTCCTTACACGATATGTAAGTTCATACTTTTCTCCTAGTTCAGTACAGCTTTTTAAATACTCTTCTACACGAGGTAAATCATCACGATAAACAATGTTTGTAATCTGGTTATTCATATCTAATAAAAGTTCTTTTTTATTAGAGTAACCAAGTATTCTTACAAAATTATCGTCTACGACATAAAGTGGAAAGCCATCTTCATTAAAGCAACCTAAAATACCCGCGCTTACCCCTTCACTTAATATATCGCGATACAACTCTGCTTCGTAGCCTAACTCGACTTCATCTACAAAATAACGCAAGGGCATTGAATTTCTATCAACTACAGTAATATTCAGCATAGAAATTTTCAATTCATCATTATTCTCAACTACCACAGCAGAAATTCGCAAAACTAACACCTGCTCTGTTTCGTTGTGTTTTACCTCCGTAACAAAGTTAACTAAATAAATATTTGGTGAAATAAATTTTTCTGATTCTTCGCTGAAGGTTAAAGTACAACTTACATTTGTTAGCGTCAAGAAAGTTTTTAAAGCCGCTTTAATTGCAGGCAAACCATGAATACTACCATTCTGTACTAAACCATATATATCTGCATCATCAGTAAAATTTTTGTAGCTTTCATCAATATTCTTCTCTTCAAGATGTGAAGAAAATATATTTTCTACGAAATTTACAACTCTAAAATTGGTCTCACTCATTTTACCGCCCCCATAAAAGTGTAAACTCAGCCAATCTTAGTGTAATTTTAACATAAAAAAAGCATTATATCAATATTTTTTGTAAAAAACATTGATATAATGCACAAAAAAACTTCCTGAAAAAATTCAGGAAGTTTTTAAATTTATTTTTTCAATTCTAATGTCTTTGTAATCATAGACTTTACAACAGATAAAGCTGTTAAGTTTGCCTGATATGCATTTGAAGCCGCCATCAAATCAATCATTTCTTCCGTTGTGTCAACATTTGAATATGTAACATAGCCGTTTTCATCTGCAAGTGGATTTGTTGGGTCATAAACCTTAGTAAACTCACGTTCACTTTCAACAACCTCAGCAATTCTTACGCCACCACCCTGAGCATTTGAAAGCTCATCAGCAAAAGTCATTGCACGTTCCTGCAAAACAACCTGCTGTCTTCTGTATGGCTCACCACTCTCAGTCATTGTTGTCTTTTCATTTGCTATGTTTTGTGTGATAATATCTGTTCTGAAACGTTCTGCTGTTAAAGCTGAACCAACTATATTTAAAGAATTACAAAATCCCATAATCATTCACCCTTATTTCATATTACTGTTTAATACGTAACCGAATTTATCAAATTCTGATTTAACCTTACCAAGCAACATACTATATTGCGCATAAGATTTATAAAGCTCAATACTCTCTTTTTCCATATTAACATTATTGCCATCAGAGCGAGTAGAAGCTGTTTCATCTTCAACAACCTGTGTTTCAATAATATTCTGGGCAGTAACATTACGTCTTTCTTCGCTCAAAACATTAACAAAATCAAGTTGCTTTGCCTTATAGCCCGGAGTTTCAACGTTTGCAATATTCTGCATGTGAAGCTCTTGCTTTGTCCAAGTAAGATTTGTCCCCGCTTCAAGTAATTTGAAATTATATGAATTAAAAAACATAGTAGGGTTCTCCTTTTAAAATTAAACCTTATACTACTGCACCAGAGGTACGAGCGATTTTATCAGCCTGAACGTATGTATCACGAAGCTCTTTTATCATAACTATAACATCATCAACCTGAGAAAAATCTTTTTTGATATTTGCCTGAATTGCAACATTCAAGAAATACTCATAAAGCTGATCAAGATTTTTAGAAATGTCATATTTAAAATCAAGATTACCTCTTAAATATCTGAAAATCGCCTGTGCCTTCTGAAGATTTTTATTAACTGACACAATATCGTTTTTGCTGTGTGCAATCTTTGCTAATTCAAAATCTTTCATTGCGGCATCATATAATGCAGTAAGCATTTCAACAGCAGTCATTGACATAACAGATTGTTGCTGATACTGCTGTCTGTACTGTTGGTACGGATTGTTTACCATAATACACCCTCATTTTATACTATTTCTACGAAAAAATCAATAGGTAAATTGTTGACCTAAATATGCACTCTGTGAACTGTAGTTTGAAATGATGCTTTCCATAGCATTAAATTGCTTCCAATATCTGTCTTTTTCTTTATTATATCTTGTATTGAGAAGTGAAATTCTATCATCAATTCTTTTAAGCTCAGCAGCAAGTGTTGATTGAGTCTGAGTAGCCTTAGATTCTTTTGCACCTGCCATACGAACCAATTCACCAGGTGTAGCAGCACTTACTTTTGCGGTTTCATCCATAATATCAGTAAGCTTTTCTGCAAGACCATTTTCACCTGTAAATAATTTTTCAACCTCTTCCATATTATTGTTAAGTGCTTCTCTTAAAGCATCCTCATCAATAACAAGCTTGCCCTTATCATCTTTATTGCTTGAAGTTTCAATACCAATATTATAAAGAGCAACAGAAGATGTGTTTGAACGTGTATAAAGAGCACTTCTCATATCCTGAAGGAAATTACGGATTGTAGGGTCACGATAAAGAAGACCTTGTTTAGATTTTTCTTCCCATAACTCAATCTGCTTGTCAGTCATGTCAGCTCTTTGTGCATCTGTAAGAGGAGCATATTTACGGTATGTAGGCTCCGCATCAACATAACCATTAAGCTTTTCAATCATTTTATTGTATTCTTCAACAAATGATTTGATTGTCTCAAATACAGCCTCTGTGTCACGCTCTGTAGAAACAGTTGTTTCTTCATAACCGATTACATTACCAGACGCATCATATTTTGATGCACTTACCGCTGTAAGCTGTAATGAAATACCATCAACAGTAAAATTATTTGAAGTTCTTGAAAATTCAGTACCATTAATAGAAACAAGTGCATCTGTGCCTGCTTTTACAGCTGATTGATTTAAAACACCATCTGTAAAATTATCAGCACCGAAAATCTTAGATAAGAAATCACCGGATGTTTCTGTTATATTGATACCATATTTTGAACCAGATTCTGTAGCCTCTATTGAGAAAGAGTCAGAAATTGAAGAATAAGAAAGCTTAACACCTGCATCACTCTTGTTTATTGCACTTATAACATCTGCAACAGTGTTGTCTTTAGTAAACTCAAATTTCTCACCATTAATTTCAAATGAGAAATTGTCACCTGTAAGCCCTAATGAGCTCAACTTTGAAGATGTGCTGATTCTTGTAGATGCACCAGGTTCAAGACCGAGTGCTGAAGCATTTGAACCAGTAACCTTTAATTCATGACCAGCTTCGCCATTAAAATCAACTGCTAAGCTTACATTCTTAACGCCATCTGTCTCAGTTGTGTTTAACTTAACATAACCACCAAATTTCTGAGAGATGTCTTTTTCTAAAGCATCTAAAACAGCATCTTCTGTAATTTCACCAGAAGCGTTTGTTATATCTTCTTTCTTTAATGTAATACTCTTCTGAGCACCATCTAGTGAAAGTGTAAATGTGAATTCGCCTTGAGAATCAATTATTGATTTTATTGCATCAACATCAATTTTTCCGCCTTTGAGAACAGACTCACCACTTACATTAACAGAAGATGAAAGCTTTGCTTTAGAAGCAAGCTGCTTTACAATAATATTCATATCTTCTGTAGTAGCACCTGCAGCAGTAGAAGTAATTTTAACCGCACTGCCACTTGTAACACGTGATGTCATAGCATTAAAGAATGCTGATGATGCTAAGTTATTCTTTGCACTTGCACCAAATGCTGTATTAAAGTATTTACTTGAAAAACTATTAATTTGTGTAATAACATCTCTATAGTTTTCTATTTTCCATTCTGTTTGTGTTTTTATTGCTTTTTGTTTATCTATTTTTGATTGAGTGCCAGACAATAATTTTTCAACTAACTGGTCAGTATCCATACCAGAAATCATACCTGAGAAACCATTGTTTGAACTAACAGATGATGTTGAATTTACACTACTCATAAAAACGACTCCTTTTCTAATCAGATTTTTATATCCCTTGAAGCATTAATTGTTGTAAAGTTTCCTGTTCCGTGAACAGATTTATAATATCTTTGGGTTGCTGCCTCGCCACCCTGATTAAACGCCTGAATTTTATTGAGTATTTTTTCTCTTTCATACTCAATTCTATTTTTTATAACATCGTCGTTGCTGTTTATTCTGTTTAACACAGCATTTACTGCAAGCACTTCAACGTAAATCTTAGAAAGCTCTTCTGTCAAATCATCTTTTTCACAGATGTTGTTAAGAACACTTCTTACCTCGTTATTCATACCTGCAAATTCACGAAGCTTGTCATCTAAAAGTTTTATTTCATCAATGAGCTCGCCACGTTTTTCAGTACAGGAAAGGAGCTCCTCCTGTGGTACAACTGCCATTGACTCAGTTATTTTTTCTACTTCTGAAAGAAGCTTTGTTTTTTTCTGGAGACAACCGATTACATCTTCAAATAAAGACATATCGAACACTCCCTTCATATTCTATTTATTGAGTTTTTGCATCATAGATTTAAGATTTGCCTTTGGCATTACAGGTGCAGAAGCTGCTGCCTGCTTATTAGCCTGAATTGTCTGATATAATTCTTCACGCCAAATTTTGCACTCTTTAGGTGCTGTAACACCTACTCTTACTTGATTATTTATATCAACTATTTTTAATTCAATAGGCTCTTTAAGACCTTCAACTTCTATTATTAAAGACTCGCCTTCTTTTCGGGTCAACAATAACATTATTGATTACCCCCTTCTATAACAGGGTGTCTTATAGGGTAATCCTGCTCTAAAATAGTCTGCACTGCAACACCTGTTGCTGTATTAATTACAATCGGACTTTTAAGATTTACAGTTGATTCATTGAAATCTTCTTTTACAGAAAGAACAACCCAACAAGCATACTCACCTGCACCCAAGCTTTTTTCAGTATCCTCTGTAATTTCAGGTTTATAAAAATCGTCAAAAGCTGATGGGTCAAACAAGAAAAAACACAATTCTGGTTCTTCAAGAGACTGTAACCACACGATTTGTTCGCCAATCTCTTCATCAAAAATCATTGTATATCTTGTATAATCTTCAAAACCAAAAATTGGTTGTTTAAAAATTATAACCTTTGAATCAGGAATTTCTCTTTCACCAAAATCTCTTGTTTTATAAATCATATATAAGTAACTCCTTTGAGTTGATAAAGTCTATATTTTATTCTGCATCCGCTTCGTGGTTAGGGTCAGAACTCTTTGGGAAATAGTTAGGACCGCCAACATATTCAATATCAACACTTGCTCTCTGAACAACATTAAACTTAACACTACCTGCAATATAAGTCATAGAACGATCAAGTTCCTGCCAGTTTATATCTAATTCTGTAGGTTTATAATCAAGATTAAGGTCATTAGGTTCCCAAGATATATTAGGACCTACGCTTGGGAAGAACGCTGTAACAAGCTGCGGATTTGTTTCAGAAAGTCTTTTTTGAGCAATAATACTTGGAATATTAGCTCCTTCATGAATATTGGACATTTGTTGACCAATATTAACATACTCTCTTGTCATTTCAGCCGCATGCTGTTTACCACGATTTGCTTCGTAACTTAATCTGTCGCCCATAGTCATTAAGCCAATTGATTTACGACTTTCATAACTATCGATTTTTACAGAAATATTCTTCGCATCTATTTTTAATGTAGATGGAGTTGTCTGCACATGCATATCACGAATAGTATCGTTATCGTATTCTAATTTTGCAGGTGTTACCTCTAACTCATACTTACCAGGAGTTGTTTTAATTTCGATAACTTGCATTTAAATCCCTTCCTTGTAGTAAAATCAAATCCATTTATATACCGTATGCTTTATTATCTAAAATTCTTATCTTAAATAATCCCATAATGAAACAGGAAGTATTTTTGAACCCATCTGAATAACTGCCTTCAAAATATAGTCATTCATTGATTGATTAGTTGCTTCTTCAGCATCGTTAATACCAACAAGGTCATCAATTCTGAATTTGTAGTTATCAACCTGATTTGTAAGTCTTGTTTCCATTGTATCAAGAAAACTGGTTTTCGCACCCATATCTGTAATATTGGTTCTAAATACATCGACTCTGTCGGTAAGATGAGCCTGAAGCTTACGGAACTCATCCAAATCGTAATTTATTAAATTCTTTTCAATATCAGTCAAGAGGTTGATTATATTATTACTTGTACCCTCTTCATTTTTGCCAAAGCCCAAAATCTGAAGACCAGAAAATGATGCTTCAAAACCTGAAACTGAGTTGAAAGAATCACCATCAACACGAACGCCTAAACCAATATCTATAAATAAAGGATTATCCTTTGTTATTTCTTGCTCAACGCCATTTTCATCAACATAATATCTTGAGCCATCTGCTCTTTGTTGTACTGTATCAACATCTATTCCGTTATAAAGAAGTCTGCCGTCATCACTTAAAGAGAATGGTGCTGTTTTCGCTGTTGAACCACCAAATGGATATTTGGTTGCGAACTTCATATTTGCAAACTGAATAATCTCTTCTTTCATTGATTTTATTTCGCCTGCAATTGTTACACGACCAGTATCACCTACAGTTTCAGAAGATGCTTTAACAAGCTTTGTACCAATAATTTCATTAAGAACATCGTTCATTGAAATCATCGAGTCTTCAACTGCTTTGAATTCACTGTTGATTGCCTGAACGTTAGAAAGCTGCTTTTCAGATTTAAAAAGTTCAACTCTCGAGTTAAGCATTCTGGTACCAGCTGAAACGTCGTCTGACAATTTTATAAAACGATTACCAGAAGCAAGCTTCATATTTGTTTCTGCGTAGTCATTTCTAGCATTATTGAGATATTTAAGATAATTTCTTTGTGTTGTTTTATCTGCAACTCTCATTTAATTATCATCCTTTCTCAAGATTAAAGTCCTACTCGACCCATTCTATTTATGATTGTATCAAGTAAATCATCCATTGCAGTCATCAAACGTGATGCTGCTTCGTAGGCTTTCTGGTAAACAATCAAATCTGCTGCTTCTTCGTCAGATGAAACTGCTGATATTGAATCTCTCTGACCCTGGAAGTCATTTGCAACAAGCTCTGTTGCATCATGTCTGCCTTCCTGGAAGCTGATTTCTGTAGCGAGCTTACCTAAAAAGTCAATTTCATATTCAGCAAATGTACCTGTAAAGGTTTCGCCATAAGCCTCAAAAGTAAATTTATCTTCAATAAGAGCAGATGCTAAGTTTGAAGCATAATCTTCAATTGTTTCTGCTCTGTTATAAATGAAGTAACCAGCTGCATTATTTACCCACTCATCACTAAGAGAAATATTCGCCGCTGTAACAGGTGCTTTTGAATTTGTCTTACCACTTTCAGTTTTTGCTGCAAGTAAAATTTTATAAACTGTTTTGCCTTCAGCATCCACCTTAGGTTGACCTGTTGCTTCATCATATTCAGGAACTGAATGGTTTGCAATGTTTGCAAAAGCACTTGCAATTGAATCAATTCTGTCACGATAATACATAAGACCATTTGCAGAAGTTTCGTTACCGCTTTGCATACAAGGTCCACGACCATTAAGGAATTCGATATATGCGTGAATTGTACCACCTGTAAGACCAACATTCTTACCTGTATCGCTCCATGTAACAGCAACCGTTTCATCCTGATTCTGATAAAGGTTGAGAACATTATATTTTACACCTTTAATTGCATTGTGGTCACCAATGTCAACATCAATTGTTCCATCCATATTTTCTGTAACATGAATATCACAGTATTCTGAAAGCTCATCTAAAAGTAAGTTTCTCTGGTCTAATAACTCGTTTGACTGATAATCATTATCAGTTGCAATATTATCACGGAGAGTTTTGTTTATGTGAGCAATCTGCTCTAAAATACTGTTTGTTTTATCCACAGTAACACTCATATCTGTATACTGCTGTTTAAGAACATTATCAAGTCTTGAGTTCATTTGTGAAAGAACCTGAGTCAAGTTCTTGAAAGCAGACATTACAAGGTTTGCTTCTGAGTCAGAAACTGGTGAGCTTATAAAGTTCTGAAGATTCTGATAAAGTTGCTCTATAGCACCCATAAGACCAGATTGGTCAGTAACGTCAGCACCATCGCCCAAAGCACTTTGAATATCTGAAAGAATTGTAGCTGATTGGTCATGGAACATAGCCTGAGAATTTTCTTCTCTGAATCTCTTATCAAGGAAGGCATCACGCATCTGACTGATGCTTGTTGCTTTAACACCCTGACCTGCAAGACCAATTCCATCATACGCAACGCGTTGAGTAGAAGTATTAACTGCAATAACAGCTCTGTCTACTCTTTGACGAGTATAACCTTCTGTGTCAACGTTTGCGAGGTTGTTACCAACTATATCTAAAGATTTCTGATTTGTAAAAACTGAGCTTTTGGCAGTTTCAATGCCCATAAAGGTAGGTCTCAATTGTAACACTCCTTATTGCGACTTCATTCGCTTTATATTTTTTCTTCAAATGATGAACTTGCCCATTTAGCATTTGAGCCAGTTGATGTGTAAACACCTGTATCATCTGTCGATTGCTGTTGCAAAATCGTATTTGCTATTTTAAGGTTTGATTTTGCAATATCTATTGAAATTTTGTTAAGTTTTTGTATCTCCTCAACAACTGTTCTTAATTCGTTAACCGTTAATGTGAAACTCTGCTTTTCAGCTTCATCTGTTATTTTTTCAATAATTTCATCTGCTCTCATTTCACTAAAGCCTGCTTTTTCTTGTGCAGCAATTCTCTTCTTTTCAAGATTTTCGAGTTTCATCATAGTAGCTTGTTGAGACTGAAGAACCGAACCAAGATTACTTATGTCACTATCTAAAAGCGCGCGTCTTTTTTTGGTTTCAAAATCGAGCATTTTTTTACACTCAACAAGGCAATCTTCTAAAACAGCTTTGTATTTCTTTACATTATCTTGCATTATTTTCTCCATTAGCGACTGAATCCGATTACATTGCTCATAATTGCACCAGCAATTTCAGTAGAAGAAATCGGACAAGCGTCACCTTGATATTTTTCTTTTAACTCTTTGATTCTTTCAGAATCAGCAGGCTTATTATATTGAACCTTATAATTCATAACAGCCTTTTCGTAAGTTGATTTTTCGGTTCCCTTAGTTCCGAAATCAACAATGTCAGTATTAGAAGACTTAGCTGATGCTTCTGAAGATTTAACAGCTACATCCTTTGAGTAAACACTGTTTACATTGTTTCTTGTGTAATAATTTCTGATTGAATTAATATCCACGAATTTTTCCTCCTTTTAGGATAATTTATACGCTGACAAGAGACACTTCTGCTCTTGTTTTTATATCTCACTTATAATTGTTCTACGTTTTTTTTAAAACTAAAGTAAAAAAACGATTTTTTTTTAATTTTTTTCAAAATTTTTTATTTTATTATTTTTTGGTATTTACTCTTTTATTTTAATTTCTAATATGGTATAATAAAAAATTAAGGAGTGATTTTCTTGGCAAAGATAATTTCTTTGATAAATGAAAAAGGCGGCGTAGGTAAAACATCCTCTGCAAACGCTATAGCCGTTTGCTTAAAACATAAGAATTATAAGGTTCTTGGTGTTGATTTTGATAAGCAAGGTTATTTTTCTTATAGCGTTGGTGCAGAAACACGTGAAAGTCCTACTATTTATGATGTTATTAAAAAACAAGTGAGTGTTATTGATGCAATTCAACACACTCCTGTAATAGATATTCTTCCTACAGACGGACTTTTAGGTAACATCGAAAAAGAATACTTTGATGCAGGTTCAGAAAGGCTCTTAAAAGATGCTTTAGAACCACTTGACTCAATGTATGATTATATAGTAATTGACTCTCCTCCGGAATTAGGACTTATTTCCGCCAATGTGTTAACGGCATCTAATTTAGTTTTGATTCCAGCACTTTGTGACTTTTTCAGTTTGCAAGGTGTTATTCAGGTTCACGAAACTATTAACAGAATAAAACACGCAATCAATCCTGACCTTGTATTAGGCGGTATGTTCCTTTGCCGTTATTATCCACGTGAAGAATTAAGTCGTGTTGCAAGAGAGACCGCCGCAAAGCTTTGCGAAAATCTCAATATGACATTGTTGAATACAGCTATAAGACACAGCACAGTTATAACAAATGCTATGACTGCAGCACAAGAAGATTTAATCGAATTCGCTCCAAAAAATCCTGTTGTTAAGGACTACATTGCTTTAGTGGACGAGCTTTTTGAAAGGGGGCTTTTATAATGGCTAAATCAAAAAGAGAACTTGATAAAGACCTTATGTTCCAAAAGATTTTACCCGCTATTGCCGATAACCCTTTTTCTACTGTTTACCAGAACAGTCACGCATCTAATGAACAAACACCAGAAGAAAAAAGTAACCACGATGCGTTTCAGGCACTCAGAAAAAAGGTTTTTTCAAGCACATATATGTGTGAACCTGAAAATGAAATCTCTGTTATTAATATAATGGAAAACTTAATTTTAGGTTATCTTGATTCTGCTATGAAAAAATTCAATGTGTGCACTTGTGATAAATGTAAATGTTATGTTGTTGCATTCGCCTTAAATGCAGCAGAACCTAAATATGTATCAGGCACTCCTGATGAATTAAGAAAAGCAGAAGAAGAAATTCCACAGAAAGTTATTACCGACGCACTTATTAAAGCAGTTATAAATCTTCGTTCAAATCCACAACACTAAAAAGTACAAATCAACAGGCTGTAAAAACATAAGTTTTTACAGCCCCTTTTTTATTTAATCTTATTAACCTGATAAATTACTTCTGAACCAATCTGGTCTAATGGTAACTGGCGTGTGATACCGCCAATTTTATAAGCTTCCATTGGCATACCATAAACAACACAGGTCTCTTTATCCTGACCTATTGTATATGCACCAGTATCTCTAAGGAATTTAATTCCTTTTGCACCATCAGCACCCATACCAGTAAGAATTACACCTACAGCATTTTTACCAGCTGTTTTTGCAACAGAATCAAACATAACGTCAACTGAAGGACAATGTCCACTTACCTTTTCGCCACGCTGACTTCTTATATAATAGCCTTTCGCATCCTGTTTCAAAGTAAGGTGATATTCACCAGCAGCAATTAATATCTGACCAGGCACAACTCTGTCATAATCTTCTGCCTCTTTAACACGCATTTTACAGATTTTATCAAGTCTTTGTGCATAAAGATCTGTAAACTTAGGTGGCATGTGCTGAACAATAACAACACCCGGTGTATTCGCAGGAAAATCCTTAACAACTTCAATAATTGCTTCAGTACCACCTGTTGAAGCGCCAATAGCAATAACAGCCTTACTGCTTGCACTGATGTTAACCATAGAAGCCAAGGAAGATACTGTTGATGGCTTTTGTGTAACCTCAGCAACAGGCTTCATTCTCTTAACCTTAGCCTTTGAAGCAACTTTTACTTTTTCTGTTAATTCTACGAAAAATTCTTTTATAGCTTCCTGACTTGCATCAGGTTTTTTAACAAAATCAACTGCACCTGCATCAAGAGCATCAAGAGCATTTATAGGGAGTGAACTTACGACAACTACAGGAACAGGTCTTTTAGGTATAAGTGTTTTTAAAAACTCAATACCATTCATACCTGGCATTTCAACGTCAAGCGTTACAACATCAGGATTCAACTCTTCAATTTTGCCCATAGCATCTTTAGCATTAATAGCACTACCGACAACTTCAATTTCTTTATCCTGACTTAAAGAGAGTTGTAATTTAGTTCTGAAAATAATAGAGTCGTCAACAACAAGAACTCGGATTGACAATCTATTCACCGACTTTCATTATTTTTTCGTGATTTTCTGATATGTAGAAGGTTTAACATAGGTATAACCTGTGTAGTCCTTATCTATTGATTCTGAATGACCGATAAACAAATATCCACCTTCTGCAGTAGCATCATAAAATCTTTTTACAAGCTTATTCGTTGTTTCAGCATCAAAATATATCATTACATTACGACAGAAAATTATATCAAATGGTTTCTTATAGACAATTTCATCCATAAGATTGAACACCTTGAAAATAACTTCTTTGCGCATTGCTTCTGAAATCTGATAAGTTCCATCTGGTTGCATTTTAAAATACTTCGAACGCCAAACTGGTGGCAAATCCGTAAGATTATCTGCAGAATATGCACCAACCTTAGCTTTTTCAAGCACAGCAGTAGAAATATCTGTTGCAAGTATTCTTGTATCCCACTGAGATTTTCTTGCACCGAAATACTGGTCAATAGTCATTGCTATATTATACGCTTCCTGACCAGCAGAACATCCTGCACTCCAAATACGAAGTTCTCTTTGTCTGCGTTTTTCTAAATCTGGTAAAGCAACTTTCCCGAGAAAATCAAAATGCTCATTTTCTCTACCAAAATAAGAATGGTTAGTGGTGATTTTATTGAGAAATAAATTCATTTCAGTGCCACTCTTATCGTTAAGAAGCATATTGAAGTACTGGTCAAAGCTCAAAAAGCCTTTTGCTTTAAGAGTTTGAGAGAGTCTGCCTTCTATCAACTGTCTTTTCTTTCTTAAATCTATACCATAAGTTCTATAAACAAATGAAACAATTTTTTCAAATTCAGCGTCTGTAATGTTAACTATCGGACTATTCTGAGCAACCATAATCGTCATCCTTTTTGTATAACAAAACAAAGCCTCTTATGGCTTTGTTTTGTTGTGCTTTAATTTTAATTATAATTGAAGTGAATTAACATCTTGCTCTAAAAACTTATCGCAATCGATATTAAGAACAATTTTATCGCCAATTTCAGAAACTGAATCAAGATAGTTGCTTACTACATCGCCCATATCAGGTGGTGCAACAAGCTGTTCTTGCTCTACAGTAACAACTTCAGAAACACGGTCAACAATCAAGCCTACACTTGTGTCGTTTACTTCTAAAACTACAATACAAGTCTGACTGTCATATTCACGCTCTGGCATTGCAAATTTAAGGCGAACATCAATTACAGGAACAACACCACCACGAAGATTAATAATACCTTTAACATACTCTGGTGTACCTGGAATATCTGTGATTTTTGGAACCTGAATAATTTCTCTTACTGATGTGAGAGATAAGCCATAATAAGCTTCATCAATTCTAAATAATAAATATCTATTGCTTAATTCTTCAATTACATCTGTGTTCATTGTTGCATTTTCGTTCATAATAAATTTACTCCTTACTTCTTATTGTTTGCTATAAGTGTTGCTGCATCTATAATAAGACTTATGCTACCATCGCCCAAAATACTACAGCCTGAAAGACCCATCTTCTTTAAACCATAATGATTGAAAAGACTTGGGAATGGTTTTACAACAACCTGGTATTCACCTAAAAGCTCATCAGCAAAGAAACAAGCATTGCCGTTACCACTTTCTACCTGAATAAGAAGACCATCTGTAAACGGCTTCTCTGAGTCGCCTATGCCAAATACCTTATGCAATCTGTAAATCGGATAACATTCGCCACGAATCATAATCATTTCAGCACCATTGGTGTTCTTAACAATAGATGATTCATCTGTTAACCTGAACAACTGCTTAATTGAAGTTATAGGTAAAGTAAAGATATTGTTACCAACACCTATATTCATACCATCAACAATAGCAATTGTAAGTGGGATTTTAATTGTAAAGGTTGTACCTTCATCCTTAACACTGTTAATTGAAATTGAACCATTAATTTGTTCAATGTTCTTTCTTACAACGTCCATACCAACGCCTCTGCCTGAGAACTCAGTAACAGTAGTGTTGGTTGAGAAACCAGCAGCCATAATAAGCTGGAAAGCTTCTTTATCTGTATACTCATTTTCAGGTTTTGTCAAGATACCCTTTTCTTTTGCTTTTGCAATAAGCTTTTGTGGGTCAAGACCTGAACCATCATCTGTAACATCAATTAAAATTTCGCCACCTGCATTACGAGCAAAAAGAGTAACTGTACCAGTTTCTGGTTTACCCAATTCCCTACGGCGTTCTGGTGACTCAATAGCGTGGTCAACAGAGTTTCTTACCATGTGCATAAGTGGGTCAACAATTGTGTCGTTGATTGTTTTATCAACCTCAGTATCTTCACCTATTGTAACAAGCTCAACCTTTTTATCAAGCTTTTTGCTCATATCACGAACAATTCTGCTCATCTTATGGAATGTACCCTGGAGCGGAACCATTCTGATTGACATAACAATATCCTGAAGTTCATCAGTCAATTTATCTAACTCACGAAGAGATTTTGTAAAATTATCAAGTTTCAAATCCTGAATATCAGGGTTACGTGCAACCATAGATTCGGTTGTAACAATTTCACCAACAAGGTCCATAAGCTTGTCAAGTTTTGCCTGATTAACACTTAAAAGACTCTGTTTTGCATTTTCTTTAGCAGTAGCTTTAGCTTGAGTTGCTTTTGGTTGTGGTGCTGCAGCCGCTTTTGCTGCTGCAACCTCTTTAGCAATCGCTTCGGTTTTAATTTCTTCAATGCCAGCAGCCTTTAATTCCGCAGCAACATCGGCAGCAGATTCAGTTGGTACATCTTCTGCAGCTTCTCCGCCCTTAGACACAACTTCATAGCTTTTAACACTCAAAGCTGATTCAACAGTTTCAATTGCTTCTTGTAAAGCATCGGCTGGTGTTATTGTTACAAATAAACCTTTTTTCTCAATTTCAGCAGCTGTTTCAGGGTCATTTTCAATATTTGCCGGAACAGTTCTTACTGAATCACAAACTTTTTCAAGCTGTGTAACAATCATAAATCCACGGATGTTTTCCATCTGGCAACCATCATCAAAGAAAATATGAAGTGTTTCTGAATTTTCATCAGCTTCTACAACAGGAGTTTTTTCCTCTCCGGCTGGTGCTTCAACATTCTCTGCAAGAGTTTCCCCCTTTAATATAGCAACCTGAGCATGAATTTTATTAATAAGCTCAGTCGGATCACTTGGCTCATAAACACCCGTACGAATCTGATTAAGTTCATCTTTAAGAAAATCAGATGACTGGAACACAAGGTCAAATATTGTATCAAATACCATTTTAAGTTTATCAGGATTATCTCTGAGTATGTAGAAAACATCTTCGATGGAGTGTGCAAGATTTGACATTCCTTCAAAGTTCATCATAGCAGCAGAACCCTTGATTGTATGTGTGATTCTAAAAATTGTATTTATATTGTCATCATCAATATTGTGAGCCTTTTCAGAGACAATGAGGACTTCGTCCAATTCTTCTAACATAGTATCGGTTTCATGGACAAAAACATCCAACATGGCTTCCATTCCGGGTTCAACAATTCCCATATTATAAGACCTCCTTAAAATTCAGTATTGTAATTATAGCACATGTTTACGGCAAATTACAATACACCTATAATATATTTATACCATTATTTTGAAAAAAATCAAGACTTTTTTATATATTTTGACAAAATAACTTGATTTTGTCGGTTTTTTTGTGCTATATTATAAATTGTATTAATATAGAGTTATTGTGCTCTATCGTCAATTTCAAACAAAAGGAGTTGTTTTAGTTGGCTGACGTTTTAAGAATTGTCACCCCTTATGTTAATAAAAATCAGTCTGCACAGCTGAAACCACAGGTTGAACCGACTGTTCCTTTTAATATATTAGACCCAACAAAAGTTGTTCAGACACATAACCAAAGTGAATTATTAAAGCATAACACAACTTTTCTTGATGGTCAGGATGCCCCTACTCTTCTTCTCACACTTTTAAGAGACCCAGCCGTAGCGGCAACCTATCTAAAAAACATTTATCTTTTAGAAGAAACCTTCAAGCTTTTGACTGCGAAAAACACTACAACCACAGAACAGATTGAGCAGTATATAAATGGTATGTTCGTTCCACCAGAGGATATTGCAAATGAGATGGTGCGTCAAGAAAAGGAGTCAACAGGGTTCAAAGGTGAAATTTTTGATTTACTCAGAAAGCTTTGTTTTGAAAATCCTGATAACACTCCGCTTTTAAAAGCCGTTGCTAACGAACTTAAATCAATTAACAACCTTGTGTATAAGGATGATATTCTTGGTGCTGTCATCAATAATCTTACCTTTATAAAAAACAACGTCTCAACCAGTCAGGATTTAGTAACTAAATTAACTGACCTTATAATAAAATTCTCTTCTAATGAAGCGTACGAAAACTTCCCACAGTTAAAGGCTGAAACACTCGCTGTTCTGAAAGAGATTGAAGAAAGTATTTTCTTCACACCAAAGCTTGCTAAAAACGTTTCTATTACAATATATAACCTTTCAAGATTCAATGACAACATTGATTTCTTCAAAGAAGCTACTTTTAATCTTAAACGTCTGATAAACATTGATGACAGGCGCGAATTGACTCGTCTCATAGATGAGTTCACAAATAAGTATCATGCCGGTGGTTTCCACAGGCTCACAAGTGAAGCTTCGCCTTTCCATTCAAAGGTTATTGATTCGCTTGTTTCTTTACTTAACTTTCAGACAGCTTCAAGTAAAGAAAGTGTTATGGATGTTGCAAAAACAGAGCAGATTCTTCACAGTCTTCTCTCTTCACCTTGCAACTTTACGCCATTATTACATTTTATTATACCATCTGTTTTTGGAGATATACGTTCATTCGCCGAAATGTGGATTAACCCACAAAGTGATGAAAACGATTATCCTGAAAGCAGTCATAAAGGTAAGGGAATCCACTTCCTGATGGTTATGGATATAGATGGTGTGGGGCGTTTTGAGGTTGAATTTTTCGCTCATGAATCACCAAAATCACTTGATTTGAATCTATATTGTCCAAAGGGACTGGAAACTCAATTCACTAATATGGTAAGAGGTTTACCTCAACTACTTGGAAACTCCCAATACAGACTTGGCAGAGCAAAAGTAGATACTATTAAAGAGCCACGCTCACTTATGGATGTTTTTAAATCACTTCCATACAGGCGAGTTGGCGTAGATGTAACCGTTTAAAAATCCAAGGAGGGTTCAATATGAAAAAATATTTTAAGAAAATGACAATCAGGGGAAAACTTATGTCTGCTTTTGTAGGTATAACTGTTTTGGTTCTTTTAATGGGATTCCTTACGGGTAAATCTACATCAGCTCTAAACAACGGCTATTATGATGTTGTTGTTAACGATGGCTTTGCACAAGGTGATATAGGCCGTACAATCCAGGCTTTTTGCCTTATTGATGAATATATCCACGACTACATTTCTTACTATGATGAAGAGCGTCGTGATTTCTGCCGTTCACAGATGGGAATGTATCAGGAGCAATTTGATACATATTTCGCTGCTATTGAACCTACTTTAAAAACAGAAGAAGAAAAGGCTCTATATGCTGAAGCGCAAGCAGCATTTGTATCTTATGGAGAAGTTGCTGCTGATATTATGGCAGCACGTGAAGCTGGCGATGACAAAGAGCTTATTATGACACTTCAGGCAAGACTTATTGATGAGCTTGATGTTGAATATGATAAAATTGATTCTGCCTTAAATCAGATATTAGAAATAAAAGTAGCAGATGGTGACGCAACCGTAGTTTCTGTTAAAGGCGAAGGTAATAAAATGGCTGTTCTTGTCATGGTACTCGTTCTTATAATTTGCGTAGTTGCTATCACTTATGGTTTTATTCTTTCAGCTATGATTGCAAAGCCAATTAAAAAATGTGCCGAAAGACTTGAATTACTTGCTGATGGTGATTTAGATTCACCTATTCCTGTTGTTAATTCAGAGGATGAAACAGGTATTCTCTATAAAGCTACTGTTAAAATTACAGAAAATATGAGCAACATTATTAATGACCAGAGTAATCTTTTAGGCGAAGTTGCAAAGGGTAATCTTAATGTTGAATCTGAAAACTCTCAGGCTTATGTTGGTGGATTCCAACCACTTCTTACATCCTTCGACAAGATTGTTGTTGACTTAACAGATACAATGTATCAAATTTACCAAGGTTCAGAACAGGTTGCAAATGGTGCAGACCAGGTTGCAAGTGGTGCTCAGGCTC
>CALFTN010000002.1 GCA_937916395.1 uncultured Clostridia bacterium
TGATGACGAGGTTTTTTAGCCATCTGACCGATAACTGCATATTTCTTATCTTTATTAAGTGGAAGGATATTCTCTTCATTCTTTAAGAGTACCATTGAATCCTGAGCTACTTTTCTTGCGAATTCGTGGTGTTCTGCTTCGTTATAGGTGTGCTCTCCTAAAACTTCTTTTGCTTTGAAGATAACATCTAAAACGCCATCAACCATTTCATTGAGTTGGTCTTCAGAAATTCTGCCATCACGAACAGCTTCTGCAATTTCTCTATTACCTTCGCCATTTGACGTTGGCATTTCAAGGTTCTGACCAGCAAGAAGACCAGGAACACGTTCGTTTTCTGCACCCCAGTCAGTAACAATCATACCCTCGAAACCAAATTCATCTCTTAAAACGTCTGTAAGAAGCCATTTATTTTCAGCACCATAAACACCATTAAGACGGTTATACATACACATAATAGTCCAAGGCTGTGCTTCTTTAACTGCAATTTCAAATGCTGTTAAGTAAATTTCCCTTAATGTTCTTTCGTCAACAACTGCACTTACTGTCATTCTGCGTGTTTCCTGATTGTTAACTGCATAGTGCTTTAAAGAAGTACCAACACCCTTGCTCTGAACACCATTACAAAAAGCTGCAGAAAGCTTACCCGCAAGAAGTGGGTCTTCTGAAAAATATTCGAAGTTTCTGCCACAAAGTGGTGAACGCTTCATATTAGTACCAGGGCCTAAAAGAACTGAAACCTTTTCTTTTAAAGATTCTTCACCTAAACGAACGCCCATTTCATAGAGCAATTCAGGGTTCCAAGAACAAGCAGTTGTTGCTGCTGTAGGATAACAAATTGCAGGAACGCCACCTAAGAAATTGTCACTTTTCTTTTGTTGTTCCTTTAATTCCTTCTTCTTTTCTTTATCCTTTGTGCCTACACTATTTCTTATTCCGTGAGGGCCGTCACTCCAGAGGATTGTAGGGATTCCATATTTCTCAATAGAATCGGTGTGCCAGTAGTCTTTACCTGAACAAAAACGAACTTTTTCTTCAAGTGTCATCTGATTGATAATATCAGCATGTTTCATTGTGTACCTCCAAAAATCTATTGTTTATTTTTTTAATTTACTACTTCATACATTGCCGCTGCATCGTCTTTTTTTGCGTACTCATTAATTGAAATAACCTTGTATTTAGTGAGATTTTCACCCATCTGAATTTCTATAAGGTCACCCTCTTTAACTTCATAAGATGCACGGGCAATTTTACCATTTACTGTAACATGCTTTGCATCACAAACTTCATTTGCTACAGTTCTTCTTTTAATAATTCTTGAAACCTTCAAATATTTATCTAATCTCATAATTTCTCCTTAAACTATTATAACGATTATAGTTAATCGAAACAGTGTAAAATTACACTGTTTCGATACCAAATCATATATTTGGTATCGAATTTTCTTTGAAAATTCGACTATATTCCTTTCAATGACTGTAATACAAAATTGTGTTTATGAAAAACAATTTTGTTAAAAGCCGATAAAATCGGCTTTTACGAAACGCAACTGCGTTTCGACTAATTACAATCATTATAATAGCCGACCGCAGGTCCCGAAACTATTCACTATTCATTATTCACTCTTCACTTGAGCGTAGCGAATTATCTTGTTCCCGTCCAGAACAAGTGGTCTTTAATAAGAATTGCTCTGCAAGGAGAAGCTTCAACTCCACTTATTTTAATTGGCTGTGCCATTAAAAAATATTTACCCTGCTCTACCTTACTTAAATCAAGACCCTCTAAAACCGAAATGTTTTCGGTAAGTAATGCACGATGAACAATCTCATTTGAACTACCATGACCTATTGATTGTGCATCTGTTCCTATTAGCTTTACCTTGGTATCTGCAAAACAATATGCACTGCTTTCCATCAAATACGAATTACCATTACCCTTTAGTAAAATTCTTTCAGCATCAAAAGGGAAGTTATCTTCTGCAAAAGCACCTGTAACAGGTCCTGGTGGCGCTTCTACAACAACACATTCACCAATGAATGTTGCCAGTGGTATTTCTTCAATCGAAGCTCCATCACTAATAAAATGAAGTGGCGCATCAATGTGAGTTGCTGTGTGAAGACAGGTGTAAAATGCGTTAAGATTGCATTTTTCACCTTTTTTCATAGATTTAATCTCATCTAAATATCCTTCAGGGTCACCTGGATAAACAGGTGTTTTTAGAATATCTCTTGAAATATCTATTATTTCCATTTTTGCACCACCATAATTAATATCTCTTATAATTTAATATCGCCAAAATTCATTCCTGAGAATGAAGCATCCGCAATACCATCCATGCTGTCTTTGACAACTGCCTGAAAGAACTCTTCTGAAAATTTATCAAGAGTAATTTCTGTTTCAGCTCCATCACTCATATTTTTAAGCTTTGCTTTGTTTTCTTCTAATTCATTGTCACCTAAAACAACTGTATATTCAGCACCGATTTTATTTGAATATTTCATCTGTGCTTTAATAGACCTACCAACTGTATCAACAGAAACACTGTAGCCTTCGCTTCTTAAATCAGATGCTATTTCAATAGCCTTTAACACAGCATTCTCACCTGCTGTTACTATCGAAAGATTATACTTTGGTGATTCTGGGAATGGGATTTCTGCACCCTCCATAATAAGTACAAGTCTCTCAAGCCCCATACCGAATCCACAAGCTGGAAGTGGATTGCCACCTAATTCTTCGATAAGCCCATCGTATCTACCACCACCACAAACAACAAGACCGTCTGTCTTTTCATATTTTGAAATAAATTCAAAAACAGTTCTTGTGTAGTAGTCAAGTCCACGAACTATTTGTGGATTAACTGAATATTCAATACCCATTGTATCAAGATATTTTTGAAGTGAAGTGAAATGCTCGCGACAATCATCACAAATAAAATCCAATACAACTGGTGCATCTTCTGCAATCTTTGAGCAAACAGGACTTTTACAGTCAAGAATTCTCATAGGATTTCTGTCAAGTCTTGAAAGGCATGTTTCACAAAGGTCGCCTTTTTTGTTATTGAAATATTCCTTTAAAGCCTCAGTATATTTTTTTCTGCACTCAGGGCAACCTATTGAGTTAATTTCAAGAGCCACATTGTCTAAACCTAAATAATTAAGATAAGTGTATGCAAGTGAAATAACCTCAGCATCCTGAACTGCAGTACCAGCGCCAAACGCCTCAACACCAAACTGATGGAATTCTCTGAGACGCCCAGCCTGTGGCTTTTCGTAACGATAACAAGATGTCAAATAACAAATCTTCTGTGGTAATGGTTCATTAAAAAGGCCATGCTCCAAAAATGCTCTTACAGCACCTGCTGTACCTTCTGGTCTTAATGTAATTGAACGGTCACCTTTATCGTTAAAGGTATACATTTCTTTCTGAACAACGTCGGTAGTTTCGCCTACAGAACGGTCAAAAAGCTCTGTATATTCAAAAACAGGTGTACGCATCTCTAAAAAGCCAAAGCTTTTTGCTGTATCAAGTGCCGCCTGTTCTACATATTGATATTTGTGTGATTCACAAGGTAAAACGTCGTTTGTACCTTTAATTGCTTTAACGCTGAATGCCATTATTTTATATCCTACCTTAAAATTTTTTGTATATCAACAGAAAAATCGGGAGCAAACAAAAGCACCCGATTTCGATTAATTATTACTTATCTTGCTTTCGGATTAACAATATCACGCCAGTCAAGGTCGCCACGTTCAAGACTGTGAATAAGCGCTTCTGCCGTTGCAATATTTGTAGCAACAGGAATGTTATGTACATCACAAAGTCTTAAAATATTATTTTCACTTGGCTCACCTGGATTTGGTGAAATTGGGTCTCTGAATAAAAGAAGAACGTCAATTTCATCACACGCAATTCTTGAGCCGATTTGCTGGTCGCCACCTTGTGGACCACTTAAATATTTTTCAATCTGCAAGCCAGTAGCTTCAGAAACTAATTTACCAGTAGTACCAGTAGCACAAAGTGTATGTTTACTTAATATTCCGCAGTAAGCAATACAAAACTGTGTCATAAGTTCTTTTTTCGAGTCATGCGCCATTAATGCAATATTCATAAATTACGCCCTCCTTATTTTTTCACACCACATACATCATAAAATTATATTTCTATTGTAGCAGAAAAGATTTTTATTTTCAATATAAATTCAACAACTTTTGACTAAAAAATAAAATTTTGTATTATGAGTTCAAAAGTGCAAAATTCTTTTTGTTAGAAGCATACAAATTCTTGTAAACTTCATAATACTTGTCATAAATTTTTTTAGTTTCCATATCAGGTGAAAAAGTCTTACTTACAGGAATCATTTTCTTTGCTTCTTCAACAGAATTGCAAATTCCAAGACCAACTGCAACAAGAACAGTTGCGCCCATTGCACCTGCATTTTGTGGTTCCTGAACAGTTTCTACGGTTTTACCTGTACAATCAGCTAAAATCTGACAGGTTAAATCTGAAAGTGCGCCACCACCAACAAAACGGATTTTATCTGAAGTTTTCACTTTCTTTTCTTCGGTTTCAATAAACCATCTCAAATGATAACAAACACCTTCTAATACAGCACGAATCATTTCTCTTTTACCTGTTTCAAGGCTTAAGTTAAAGAACATACCACGAGCGTTAGGGTCCTCAAACGGACAACGGTTACCATGAAGCCAAGGTGTAAAAATAACTCCGTTTGAACCTGCTGGAATTTCACTTACAACTTCAGTCATATAGTCGTAAAGACTAGTATATTTCTTTTCGTAACCATCTGTAATATTTTTCTTTTCTAAATAAATATCAATTTCGTCAAGTGCCAGATGGTCTTTCACCCATTCAAGACATTTACCTGCAGTTTCAAGCTCTGCAAAATAATTGTATTTTCCTTCTTCTGCACCAACTACAGCAGCAATCATAGCAGAAGCATCAACAATACTCTTTGGAACAACTGTTGAAACCCAACCAGAAGTACCGCTATAAACATGAGTATCACCAATTGACACAGCACCTGCACCAACACCGATAAGTGAAGCATCGCCACCACCACCGAAAACAGCAGTACCTGCTTTAAGACCTAATTCACTAGCAGCCTTTTCAGTAAGTGTACCAATTTTCTCAGTTGATTTTTTTATTTCTGGTAAATGGTCAGGATTAACCTTTAACATTTTGCACATTGTTTTGCTAAATTCACGCTTTTTAATATCATAAAGCTCAGTAGCAAACGCTGAGTCATGAGTCATACAAAACTCACCTGTCATACGTGCAATAAAATATTCTTTAACATCTAACCATTTATGTACTCTTTTAAAGTTTTCAGGCTCGTGTTTTTCAACCCATTTATATTTCCACACAGGGTCTTTTACAGACGCCGCCACAGCACCGGTAATCTTAAGAGAAACTAAAAGCTTTGGAACATTAGCACCAGCAATTTTAAAGCCGTGAGCAATACCCTCTTTTAATTCTTCACGTGCTCTCTGGTCCATATAACTCATAGCTCTTCTTACTGGTAAAGCATCTTTATCCACAAGAACAACACCCTGCATCTGAGAGCAAAAAGAAATACCAACAATACTTTCTGTGTCAAGACCGCTTTTTTCAAGAACCTTTTTAGTAGTGCTACATAAAGCCGCCCACCATTCGTTAGGGTCTTGCTCTGCACCACCATCCTGAAAAACATAAAGCTTGTAGCCTTCAGAAGCTGCCGCTACAAGTTTTAAATTTTCTGCTAATTCGAATATACATGTTTTAACACCTGTTGTACCTATATCGTAAGCAATAGCATATTTTTTTTCCATTTCTACCTCTCCAAATAAACAGAATTTACCACGAATACTATTATGCAATATTTTTTGTAAATAATCAACATCTTTTCAATAAAAAACATATATTTTTTAAACATTTTCACATTTTCGTTAAAAAAATAAAAAAAATTGATTTTTTTGTAAAAAAGGGGTTGACTTTTTATTTCATTGTGATATAATACAAGCACTGTTTCAGAGGATATCAAAGTTCTCTGTAGTCGGTGTTGATGGCGTTGAGGGTCCACCCGTTCCCATTCCGAACACGGTAGTTAAGCTCAACAGTGCCGAAAATACTTAGCGGGAAGCTGCTCGGGAAGATAGGGCGATGCCGACACAAACGCCGGATTTAGTTATCCGGCAATATTTGCCTTAATAGCTCAGTCGGTAGAGCACTCGGCTGTTAACCGAGTTGTCGTAGGTTCGAGTCCTACTTGAGGCGCCAAAAAATAAAGCATCTGCTGTTGCAGGTGCTTTATTTTTATCCAATCCGAAGGATTGGTATGTAATCGCCGTTAGGCGTATGTAACCAAGCGAAGCGTGTATGTCATCACCTTGGTGTATACCTCCTTCGGATTGATTACATACATTTTTTACAAAAATGATTACATTCCGTTTTACAACGGATTACATACGCAACTAAAGTTGCGATTACATACAAGGCTACGCCTTGATTTGCATTACTTGAACTTGTTAAATTTTTATGATATATTATTCGCAAGAGGTGAGCTTATGAAAAATAATCCTTTGATGAAATATTCTGAAGAATTAGCAATTGAAATTGAAAAAATGTGTAAAACATTAGCGAAAAAAGATAATTCAAATACTATATTTCAAATTCGTAAATCTTCATCAAGTGTTTTTGCCAATATTTCAGAAGCACAATATCCTCAAAGCTTACCTGATATGCTCTCTAAATTTAAAATTGCCAGAAAAGAATGTGTGGAAACTGAAAGTTGGTTAAAACTTTTACATTCTTCTGAAGCAATAGATGAAGTGACTTTTAAAAAATACAGAAATCTTTGTGGAAGAATACAAAGAATGTTGACATCGTCGTGCATTACTATAGAAAAGAAAATTTCTTCCAAAGAGAATATGAAGAAATGATTTATGAAAGGAAAGATTAACAACTGGTACATTATGTACTAGTTAATGCACCAGTTGATGTGCCCACATAGTACCTAAGATAACACCCAAGATAATACCTAAGATGATATTTAAAAGAAAGGGTTCAAAATAGAGGCAAGAACACAAAAAACAGATACCATCCGGTATTTGTTTTTTTACTTTTCAGGAGAACTTAAACTAAGACAATTCGGAGTTTTCAGCCGATTTTGTGAACGCAAGAGTCGTTGTCACGGGTTAGATATTCTTACAAATTTCTTAAGATTAAAACACCCCCTCTGTTAATTCCTCAAAATATATGCTATAATCATTTTATAATTAACAAAGGAGAATCTGTATGAAAAAGAAGGTTGTATTTTTTTCTGTTGTTGCTTTGTTTATAATAATTGTTATTAATTTCCCGATTTACAGATTGCTTGCATTTCCAGGCTACATGCGGAATTTTTACAGTCAGGAACAAATAAGACAGGTTATGTATATCGGCACTCCTTGGGATCGTGCAGCTGTCAAAGATGTTATGAATTTAGCCAAAGAAGCATTTAGTGACTGCGGTCATTCGGAAGATGAAAACGATAAAAAGTATGGCGAACTTTCAATGTATGCATCTTCAACAGATATTTATCCTGAAACGGTTAAAACGAAATATTCACTTAAGCTTTGGTCAGTACAGCTGGATGATAACGAGGGATATATGTGGGAGTATTATTCTCAGGAAGGTATAAACGCAGAAGGTGAAACAGATTACGGTAGTTGGCGAATTAATTCTCTTTGGAAAGTGGAAAAAAATACCGATGGAAATTGGGTAGTTACAGATATAAGTGAACACCCGTAATAGAATTTAATGTGATTGAGACCTTTTAAGAATAGTATGATTCTAACTTAAGACAATTTAGCTTAAGTGCTTATTTGACATATATTCTAATTATTTAGAATATATGTCCTTTTCATTTTTCCTTGATTATTTAGATTTACAGATATGAAAAATTCAGAATTATTGAATTCCCCAAAATCTTATGATAAGATTTAAAATAGAAAGCTGGGTGATAATATGCAGTCTTTGACTTCAAAAATCTTTATGGCAACTTTGCGTATGATATTTCATTCTTCATTATCTGACAGTTCAAAATTATCTGACAATGCTGCAAAACTGACAAAAGATAAAAAGTCAAGATATAAACCCTCAAAGAACTTTACATATACAAAGCATTCTATTGAAGATGTTAAATACGAAAAGATTATTAATAAGAATTGCTATACTAAAAAAGTTATATTGATGATTCACGGTGGCGGATTTAAAATTGAACTGAATGATTTTTACCGCAAACTTGCCGAAAAATACAGTAATATGTTCTGTGGTGCAACTGTAATAAATGCGGACTACGGAAGATTTCCTGAGCATCAGCTCCCGTCACAGATGTACGATGTAGTGAAAATATATTTGCATTTATTAGATGAGGGAATAAACAATTCAGATATTATAGTTATTGGTGACAGTGCAGGTGCCACATTGGCTATGACATCTTGCCTTTGGCTCAGAGATAACAACTACCCCTTACCCAGACACATTGTTTGCTTTTCTTTATGGGCAGATGCAACCTCAAGTGGAGATTCTAGAATTACAAATGCATATACTGACCCATTTTATGGAATTGCGAAGCACAAAAAAGTAGAAGATAATCTTCATTTGCTCAGAAGAATATCCAAGTATGTTCTAAATGTTGATAGAACAGACCCCTATATTTCACCCTTGTTCGGTAGTTTTGAAAAATTCCCGAAGGTTACATTGATATGCGGAACTGCTGAATTAGATGAAAGCGATAGCGACAGAGTATATGATAAAATGAAAAGTTCAAATATTGATGCCAGGCTTTACAAATTCGATGGCATGTGCCATTGTTTTCAGTTGTTTGCATTTCTACCCGAAAGTAAAAAAGCTTACAACAAAGTAAAGCAAAGAATAATGGAGGAATAGAAATGAAAATTCTTGATAATAGCGATAAACACTTATTACCCATTTTACCAGAGATTATTTCAAAAGAATTGGGTAAGAATGTCGAAAAGTTGAAATTTATTGGTGGCGGTAGCTTTGGCAGAGTTTATAAGGCTGTGCTTTCTGATGGAGAAATTATTGCTGTAAAAGCATATCGAGTACAGGGTTCGCAATATGAAGAAGCAGAACAGCTTAAACTTCTGTCAGCAAATACAAGTGTAAAGATGCCAGAAGTTCTTTTTACTTATGAGGATGAAGCAACAGCAATTTTAGCTATGAGCTTTGTTGATGGACAGAATGTGTTAAATCCGATATTCTTGTTTAAAAACAAAGAGCAGAAACAGAAGTTTGCTAATGATGTTGTTGCAGGTATGCTCCAGTGGCACAACGTAACAAACGATAAATTTGGTTCTTTGGGAAATCCTGTTTATGATAGTTGGTACGAATACTATAAAAAGGAAAAACAGGAGCCTTGGCTTGCTGGATTGAACGAGTTAACCCAAAAAGGCAAGTTCAGCAAGAAAAAGTTACAACTTCTTATAGAAGCAACCGAACTTTTCAACAACTTGCCAGAAGAAAACACAAAGCCTGTACTCATTCACAGCGACCTCAATATAATGAACATTATGGCTGACCCCAAAACCTTAAAGCTTAATGCTTTTATTGACCCTTGTGCCTGTATGTGGGCAGATAGAGAATATGATTTATTCCAGCTTCGTAATATGTGGGGCGATGCTTATGGTTTATATGAGACATACAAAGAAAAATATAAATTATCCGAATATGCAGATTTCAGAGTTGCATATTACGGAGCAATGAACGAAGCACATTGTCGTTTGGGTGGCGGTTTGATAATGCCACTTTGGGAAATTTTATGCAATAACCGTCTAAAAAAAGAGATGAGAAAGCTAAAAGAAAAGATGTGATTTAATGAACATAGGTGAACTTGTAACCGTTAAGACCATTGAGAATAAAAATGCCTTTGATGAAAAACATACACCATATAGTGCTGAAATACGGTTGTTATCTTGTGTTCAGCAAGGTGATATTAAATCGCTGATAACACAACTTAAAAATCTTGACTCTATCATCGTTATGGGACGAATGTCTGATGATGAACTTATGCAGCACAAGTATATGGCAGTCAGTACAATTACTCTCGCAACCCGATATGCTATTCAAGGTGGTCTTAACGAAACTAAAGCCTATGAATTTTCAGACAGAGTGATTAATGCAATCGATAAACTGACCGATAAAAATGAAATCTTTATGTGTTTAGGTGTTGAAATTATCAAGTTAACAGAGGATGTAAAAAGAAATAAAAAACAGCCTGAGTTTTCACCTCATATAAGAAATTGCATAAAATATATAAATGAAAATCTCTCTCAAAAAATCAGTGTGTCTTCTGTAGCAAATCATTGTGGAATTTCAGCAGATTATTTATCTCAGATATTTAAAAAGGAAATGGATGAAAATCTTAGCTCGTATATTTTAAGACAGAAACTTGAAAAAGCTAAAATCTTATTACTCAAAGGTGTTAATGAAAAAGAGATATGTAAAGAAATCGGTTTCTCATCACAGACATATTTCATAACGGTGTTTAAAAGATTTTATAAAATGACACCATCTGAATATATCAAAATAGCGAAATAAGTTGAATTATTGAAATCACAATTGAAAGCAGAAAATTTAAATGAATAAAAATACTTTTACAATTTAGCAAAATCCGCATTGTAGCAAATTGTTGCAGTGCGGATTAAACTTTTTTATATACATCTTAAATAGATTATAAAACGATTGTAAATAAAATTTTAATATGTTATAATCAAATTTTATTATTATGAAAGAAGTGGGAACATAATGAAAAACTATGACGCTATTGTTATAGGTGCAGGCAACGGCGGACTTGTGGCTTCTGCACGTCTTGCAAAAGAGGGCAAAAAAACATTGCTTATTGAACGCCATAATTTACCTGGTGGCTTTGCAACAAGCTTTGTAAGAGGGCGCTTTGAATTTGAAGCATCACTTCACGAGCTTTGCGGTGTTGGCTCAATTACTGGTAAATCACCTTTACAGAAAATTTTTAAAGAGGTTGGCGCGGCAGATAAAATAGAATGGGTTGCTCTTGATGAAGCATTCAGAGTAATTACACTTGATGAAAAAAATAAGTGTGACTATGTAATGCCTTTGGGTAAGGAAAAATTTATTGCAAAACTTGAGGAATATGACAAGGGCTCTGCTACTGTAGTTACAAAGATTTTTGATATTATTGAAAGTATAGAAAAAACTCTTGATTTTGTAAGTGATATAGAGGACTTTAAGCCATCTATGATTAAAGAGATTTTTTCAGAGCACACAGATTTCTTAAAAATAGCAAACTACTCTGTTGATGAGGTTTTAAAATCTCTCGGAGCAAGTCAGGTAACAAGAGATATTATAAACGCTTATTGGTGTTACCTTGGTCAGCCAACAGATGAGCTTAACGTAATTCACTATTTTACAATGCTCCACGCATATATTATTGATGGTGCAGTTATTCCAAAAGGAAGAAGTCACCAGATAAGCACTGCCTTACTTGAAGCATTCACTGAAAATGGTGGTGAAGCTTGGTTTAACACATCTGTAAAGAAAATTAATGTAGAAAATGGCATTGCAACAGGTGTTACCCTTGAGGATGGAACAGTTATAAATGCAAAAGCAGTTATTTGTAACGCATCACCATATAACGCTTATACAAAATTAATAGACGAAAAGGCTATTCCTGAAAAGCTCAAAAAAGAGGTTAATGCTAAAACATTGGGAGCAAAAGGCTTTGCAGTATTTTTAGGTCTTAACCGTTCAGCAGAAGAAATAGGTCTTAATAATCATACATACTTTATTTATCCTGATAACGATAACAGAAAATGCTATGAATTAAGCAAAAAAATTGAGACTAACGATGTTCAGGCAACAGTATGCCTTAATAAAGCAATTGAAGATTGTTCCCCAGAGGGCACAAGCATTCTTTATATGACATCTATTTTTGCAGGTGACGAGTGGAGCAGTGTTCCTGTTAAAGATTATTACAAAACAAAACAAGCATTTGCTGAAAAGATGATAGATAATTTTGAAAAAGCAACAGGTATTGCAATTAAACCTTATATTGAAGAAATTGAAATTGCAACACCTATGACTTATGCACGTTATACAGATGCTCCTGCTGGTACAATTTATGGCTATGAAGCAACTAAAGAAGACGGCATTGTTAAAAGAATTGTGTTTGATATGATAGATAAGGGTATACCTGGTCTTTATTTTGCTGGTGGCTATACTACAAGACACATGGGTTACTCACCAAGCTACACAACAGGTGATATGGCAGCAAAGAATGCAATTCTCAGTATGGAAAAGGAGGTAAAGTAAAATGAGCAAGAATAAGTTTTCTGTAAACGGCGGATTTAAAGATGCCATTAATACAGTTAAGTTTTTAACAGAGAGAAAGCAGTTTATAGATAGTGCCAAGGCAACTTTACCTACTCGTACTGATGATTTTGGTGTAAACAAAGTAGCTAAAAGCATTCACCCGAAAGAACAGGCACTCGTTATAACAAGAATAGAAGAGCATAAAGATATAGCAAAAAGCTATTATTTTAAAAGCGAAGTGGCACCACTTGCATATTTTAAAGCAGGTCAATATCTTACATTTAAACTTGAAATAGGCAGTGCAGTTGTAACTCGTTCATATTCAATAGCTTCTTCACCTATTAGTGCATTAAACGGTGAATATCAGATTACTGTTAAGCGTATAAATGACGGCTTCGTTTCAGATTATATTTTAGATAACTGGAAGGTTGGCGATAAGGTTACAGCTTTCGCCCCTGAAGGCAATATGATTTACAGTAAATTAAGAGATGCTGAAAATATAGTTGCTATTGCTGGTGGTAGTGGTATTACACCATTCCTTTCTCTCGCAAGAGCAATAAACGATGGAGAAGAGGACTGCAGTCTTACTTTACTTTATGGTTGCAGAACGTCAGAAGAAATTCTTTTTAAATCAGAGCTTGATTCACTTTCAGAGAAAAACGAGAAAATCAAAGTGGTTTATGTGTTAAGCCATAGTGAAGAAGAGGGTTATGAAAAAGGCTTTGTAGGTGCAGATATAATTAAAAAATATGCACCAGAAGGCGAATACAGTATTTTTGTATGTGGTCCTGGTGGATTATATAAATTCTTAGAATCAGAGCTTCCAAAGCTTAATAAAGAGAAAAAATATATCCGTTTTGAAGTATTTTCTTCTGGTAAAAAGGCTGAAGAAAATGCAGTAGAATATAATATTACAGTTATTGACCGTGAAAATGAAACAGTAATTAAAGCAAGCAGTAATGAAACTGTGCTTTGTGCTTTTGAGCGTGCAGGCATAGTTGTTCCTGCAAGATGCCACACAGGTGAATGTGGCTTCTGCAGAAGCAAGCTCGTAAGCGGTAAGGTTTATATTCCAGAAGGAGAAGATAAACGCCGTATGGCAGATGTGCAGTTTGGTTTTATTCACCCTTGTTGCTGCTTCCCTGAAAGTGACCTTGTTGTAAGAATAAACTAAGAAGAAATAAATAATTATAAAAGCAGAGATACACTCATAAAAGGGTGTATCTTTGTTTTTTAACGATTGTAAAGAACAATAAATTATGATATACTTAAAACATCTATAATCAGAGGTGAGCACTATGTCAAAAGAAAACACTAAAAAATCAAGCAAGGTTCCAATTATTATAATATCAATAATTGTAGCTATTGCAATTTTTGTTGCAGGGGCAAATCTTCTGAGCTACAATAATCTTTTAAAAAAGGGTAGCGAATATAGCAAAGTTCAATATGAAAATCAGCTTGTTCCTGAGAAAGATGAAAATGGTAATTGGTATTTTACAACAGATGATGATTTTAAAGTAATGCATATAACTGATATTCATATCGGTGGGGGATTTCTCTCGAAGGGTGTTGACGAAAAAGCACTTAATGCAGTAGCTCTCATGGTAACAAAAGAAAAGCCAGACCTTGTTATTGCAACTGGAGATATTGCTTTCCCTGTGCCATATACTGCCGGTACTTTCAATAATTACAGCGGAATAAAAGCTTTTGGTAATCTTATGGAAAGCCTTGGTGTTTACTGGGATGTTACATTTGGTAATCATGATTCAGAAAGCTACTCATATATGGGCAGAGAAGATGTTGCAGCTCTTTATGCAAGTGACGAGTTTAAGTATTGTTTGTTTCAACCAGGTCCTAAAGCAGTTGATGGCTACGGAAATCATACTATTGAAGTGAAAAATTCTGAGGGTATAATCACACAGGCGTTGATTTTAATTGACTCTCAGGCTTATGTTGAAGATAGTATTATTGAAAGCATAAAAGGTAATTATGATAATATTCACGTAAATCAGGTTGAGTGGTATGAAGAAGAAATTGACAGAATGAATACTGAAAACAGAAGAATTGACGAAAAAGCAGAAACAGTAGTTACACACGCCTTCTTTCATATTCCATTAGTAGAAATGGATGACGCCTGGAATGAATTTAAAGAAAATGATTATAAAAATACAGAAGATTTTGAATATATTGAGGGCTTAATAGGCGAAACAGGCAGACAAGTATGCTGTGGTTATGGTGAAGACCCTCTCTTTGAAAAGATGCTTGAGCTTCAGTCGACAAAGGCAATTCACAATGGTCACGACCATGTTAACAGCACAACATTTAAATATAAGGGAATAACTTTCAGCTACGGTTATAGTGTCGATTATTTTGCATATTCTGGCATTGATAAGCTTGGCTCACAACGCGGTAATACAATGATTACCTGTAAACCAGATGGTACCTTCAATATTGATAAATACAATCTTTATTCAGAAAGATATGATATTGAAGGATTTACTCGTGAAGAAGTAACTATGCAGTATGAAGATGTTACATATCAGGTAATACCTGAATAAGCAACGGATTTTAAAGGGGAAAAGAAAATGGTTAAAGAAAAATTAAGCAAGAAGAATTGGCTTATAATAACACTCTTCTGTTTTATGGGTGGTATTGCGTGGAATACTGAAAATATGTATTTCAATACCTTTATTACAAATGAGATTTATTCTGACGTATCTCAGGCGGCAATTTTAGGGTCAATGGAAGCAACAACAGCGGTTGCACGAATGGTGGCACTTTCTGCTATTGCGGCAGTTGTAACTACATTTATAATGGGCGCTTTAAGCGACAGACTTAAAAACAGAAAAATGTTTATTTCTGTTGGCTACATTCTCTGGGGTATAGTTACCGGAATGTTTGGCTTTATTACAAAAGAAAATGTTGCAGAGCTTTTTAACCTTACAGATGAAGCAATGATTTTAGGTACAACTGTCTGGTTTGTTATATTAATGGATATTGTAATGACCTTTATGGGCTCAACAAGTAACGATGCGGCTTTTCAGGCGTGGGTGACTGACGTTACCGTACCAAAGCAAAGACCGTTAGTTGAAACAGTTTTATCTGTTGTTGGTACAGTTTCTTCATTTGCAGTAACAGGCGTTGGTAGCTTTGCTCAGGCTGGTACTATAAGCTATAAAATTTTCTTTGTTGGTTTAGGTGTAGTTGTGACCTTGTGTGGTGTGGTTGGTTTATTCCTTATTAAAGACCCACCAAAAACATTACAAAGAGAGGTTTCATCTAATTATTGGGCAGACCTCTTTTATGGCTTCAGACCATCAGTAATAAAAGAGAATTCAAGGCTTTACCTTGCATTAGTATCATTCTGTTTAGCTATTGTTGCATTCCAGGTGTTCTACCCATATCTTCTTACATACGTTCAATATGTTATTATTCCTGATAATGGTGGTGTAGAAAATCTTTTAAAAGCACCTGTTATTATAACTGCGGTAGTTGTTGTAGCAATTCTTCTTGTGTGTATTGTTACACTCCTTAAGCTTTCAACTGAGAAAAAAGGTCTTTGTCTTATGATAGGCGTTGTTGTGTTATCCTTAGGATTTTTCCTTCTTTCAACAAGCACAGGTATCTATGTTATTCTTGTGAGCATATTGCCTGTTGTTTTAGGTAATGCACTTGTTAATATTCTTTTTGGTGCGGCTATAAAGGACTTTATTCCTGAGGGTAAGGCTGGTCTTTTTCAGGGCATAAGAATGATTTTTGCTGTGCTTCTTCCTATGGTTATAGGTCCTGTTATTGGTGATATGGCTTGTAGAAATGCGGCACAGACTATAATAAATGAAGCAAATGCAGAAGTAATTGTTCCCGCAAAGGATATGTTCTTGTGGGCAGGTCTTATTAGTATATTAGCAGTTATTCCGTTAATTTTCCTTATTAAAAAAGGCTTTAATACAGAAGAAGTAAAGGAAGCAGTGGTGAACAAGAATGAGTAAATGGAATTTTTATACATCAAAGGAAATAAAGCCAGATGGCTGGTTAAAGCGTCAATTACAGATACAAGCTGAGGGCTTGAGTGGTAATTTACATAAAATCTGGCCAGATATTCGTGATAGTGCGTGGATTGGCGGTAAATGTGAGGGCTGGGAAAGAGTACCTTATTGGCTCGATGGTTTCATTCCTCTTGCATATCTTTTAGAAAATGAAGAAATGATTCTGACTGTAAAAAAATATATTGATGCAATAATTTCTTCACAACAGGAAGATGGGTGGATTTGCCCTTGTGAAAAAGAAAAAAGAGCAAAATATGATACTTGGGCAATTCAGCTTCTTTGCAAAACCCTCAAGGTTTATTATGATTGTTCTGGTGATGAAAGAATACCAGAGGTTATTTATAAGGTTCTTAAAAATTATTATGAACTTCTTAAAAGCGGAGAAATCAAATTATTCAGATGGGGAGAATACAGATGGTTTGAAAGCTTTGTTTCATTAAACTTTATATATGAAAAATATAAAGAGGACTGGATTAAAGACCTTGCAAAAATAATTAAAAATCAGGGCTTTGATTACAACACTGCAACAGAAAAATGGAAAAAGCCAAGCCATAACTGGAGGCTTGATACTCATATAGTTAATATGACTATGATGCTCAAAAGTGAAGCGGTTTCTTGTAAATTGTTGGGTGAGGAATACACAGACAATGCAGAAAAGCTACGAAAAATTCTCGATAAATATAATGGTACTGCATTTGAAGGCTTCACTGGTGACGAGGTTCTTTCAGGACTTGACCCTACAAAAGGTACTGAATGTTGTGCAGTAGTTGAGCAGATGTATTCTTATGAAGAAATTTTTGCTCATACGGGAGATAATAAGTGGGCAGAGCGCCTTGAAGTTCTTGGATTTAACGCTCTTCCTGCAACCTTAAGTGAAGATATGTGGGTTCATCAATATGTTCAGCAGGTTAATCAGATTGCCTGTCAAAAAACAATGATTATGGCACCGTGGAGCACAAATGGGCCTTATGCTCATACCTTTGGACTTGAACCAAACTTTGGTTGCTGTACGGCAAACTTTAACCAGGGATGGCCGAAGTTTGCACTTTCTGCATTTATGCATAATGGTGACACAATAATAAATTCAATTATGTTGCCATCTGTTTTAAATGATAACGGTATTACAATTAAACTTGAGACGGATTATCCTTTCAAAAATAAGATGCACTATTATATTGATGCTGACAAAGATTTTGAGTTTAAAATACGCATACCATCTTTTGCAGAAAATCTTAAGGTTAATGGCGAAGAGAAAGAGACAAAAGACCTTGAAATAAGCATAAACTCTGGTAAAACAGAAATAGAAATTGAATTTAGCACCACACCATATTTAAAGCAAAGACCAAATGACCTTTATGCTTTACAAATGGGCTCTTTACTTTTCTCGGTTCCTGTGAGCTATGAAAAGAAAATGAGAGAATATACTAAAAAAGGTGTTGAGAGAAAGTTTCCATATTGTGATTATCAATTTATACCAAAAACACCATGGAATTTTGGTTTTTCGGATGATGAGTTTCAGGTGATTTATAACAAAGTGGGCGATGTTCCGTTTTCACAAAACAACCCACCTGTAACAATAAAGGCAAATATGCAAAAGATAAACTGGGGACTTAAATTTCCATATAAAAGCATCGCAAGAAAAGCACCAAAATCAAGAAACCCTGTTTCTGATGTAGAGAAAAAAGGGCTTTGCCCATACGGCTGTGCAAAACTCAGAATGACAGAGATGCCAGTTATAAAACAGGTGGTTAAATGAGCGAAGAATTAAAAAGGACTTATATTCCGTTTAAGGAATGGAAAGAAAAGTCAAAGCAAATTGAATACACCGAAAAAACGCCTTTATTAGCTCCTGATGGAACACTACTTGCAAAGGGCTGGGCAAGAAAAAATGTATTCGAGTATAACAGAGATTACGTAAAAAAAGGCATAATCAGCAGAAAAGAATGGGATTTTTACACCATTTTTGATGATGAAATGCAAATCCTCGTAAGCTTTGCAAATATAAATATCGGCGGTTATGTGGCGACAAAGCTTGTTAATTTAAAAACAGGTGAGGTTATTTGTGATTCTGTGCAGTATTTTGTTGGTCCAAACAAGCACGTTTCTCACTCAATTCCTGATGCTCCAAGTCGTTTTAAAGATAAAATAGGCAAAACAGAATTTGATTTTCATACTAAAGAAACGGAACGAACTCTTAATTACAAGGGGCAGTATAAAGGAAAGCAAGTTGAAGTTTTTGCAAAGATGGAAATAATGGATGGACTCGAGAGTATTACAACTGTTTTTCCCTTTAAAGAAGACAAAACTAAATACTTTATGACAACAAAACAGCTTTGTATGCCTTGTGAGGGTAAGTTTAAATTCGGCGATTATGAATATGAGTTTACAAAAGACAAGGCGTTCTGTTCTGTTGACTGGGGCAGAGTTAATACCATACACGAAATGGTGTGGTATTGGGGTAGTGGTAGCCAGTATATATATGATGAAAATGGCAAAAAGCACGTTTTCGGTTTTGAAATAACCTGGGCTATCGGTGATGAAAGTAATGCAACAGAAACGTGCATTTTTTATGACGGAAAAATTCATAAAATAGGTGCGGTTGATGTTGAAAAATTCCCTAAAAACAGATTTATGGAGCCATGGAAATTTATTTCAGAAGACGGCAGATTCAATATGACAATGGTTCCAACGCTTGATAATCATTCTGATGTTGATTTTAAAATTGGCAGAATGAATTGCCATCAGGTTTATGGCGTATGGAACGGCGATGTTACACTTGATGATGGTACAAAATTAGAAATAAAAGACCTTTTCACATTCTGTGAATATGTAGAAAATAGATGGTAAAATAAAACTGAAGTTATCCTTTTGGGTAACTTCAGTCTTTTTGTTATATTAAATTATACGTTTCGTTTTCTTCTGTTTCAAAAGAAATAATATTTCCGTTTCTCTTGAACTCAATTTTTTTATCATCAGATTTCCTTACAACAGATTTAACATCTGAACTTTCTACACTACAAAGTCTGCCTTTAAGACTTTTAATTCTGATTGCAGAAATTTTTTCATCTTTAAGCTTAGCAGAAACAAGAAAAGCACCATCTGCACGAAGATTAGTAAATGAAGCATTACTCTTTTTGTTCCAGCAAGGGAAAAGTCGAATAACACCCTCGAAGCTTTGCATGAGCATCTCATTAATTGTTGCAGGAATTGTGGTAAGATTTTCAATTCCACCACCATAGTGACGAAAAAGACCATTAGGAAGAGAGAATTCTTTTATATTCTGATGAATACCCTCGATTAAAAATTCAGGGTTAACACCAATTCTCGCACCAGCAGGAAGATAAGAGTTAGAACCATTATCATCAAGTCTTCTATCATTCATAAAATATGTATTTTTTGCTATTTTGAGAAGCTTATCTGGGGAATTAAAGCCGATTTGTGAAGCAGGATAAATATGTTGAAGACCAACTGTGTTCTCATTTCTCCAACGAATACCAAATTTTGAATATCTGAAGCATTTTTTGCCGTGCCTTATAAATGTAGGGAACTCGCTTAAATTTTCATTTATATCTTCCCACAAAGCATATTTCTCAGAATTAAGATTTAATTCCTTTGACATATCATAAATGCCTTTAAACAATAACTTTACAAGACCGAGTGAGTTAATGGCGTTTATGGTGTTAACCTGACCGAAATGAGTAGTGTATCTGAACTTTTCACCACGATAAAACGGAATTTCGTGAGCAGCATCCTTTTTTATTACATATTTTCCTTTTTCTTTTACGAGGTAATCTTCCCAGAATAGTGCAACATTAAATATAAAATTATAATAATTATCTAAAGCATATTCCTTGTCGTAGGTAGAAAACCAATGCATTAAAGGAATTACACAAGCATAAGCCGCGTGACTTTTCTGACCTAAGAAGAGAACGCCGTGTTCTTTACAATCTGCCTGGCTGAAAACGTCAAGTGCCTTAGGGCCAAAGCTTACAGGTAGAGCGTAGCCTCTGCAACCAAAGAATCCAGCAAATTTCTTTGCGTTTTCACTCATATCGTGAAGTGGTTCCATATAACCATTAAATAATTCAGGGTGGTTAGAAGAAAAAATGCAGTAATACGGCGCTTCGTAATTGTAATTCATGTGGTAATCGCCCGCCCAGGGGAAGAAGTCATCAGTTACGAAGTTACCAAAAAGCCCTGGAGGGAACTTTGTGTTACCCATACAACAAGCAAGCAGATAAAGGCTTAAGTTATAAAGCTTTTCTATCTTTTTATCTTCAAGGGTTACTTTTGACGAATTAAAGAATTTTTGCCATTTTTCACGCGTTTTTGCTTTATCTTCATCATAATTACTATTGGTAGCCATTTCTAAAGCTTTTTTAGTATAGTCACTATTATCAAAATTAGTGCAGACAGAAATGCAGTAGCGTGAAATATTGTAGCCATCCGATTTTGTGTTTTCTATTTCTTTTAAGCATACAGTTACCGCAGTTTCTATGTTAATATTTTCGCCCTCAAATTTACGGATGTAGCAGTCAACACCATTTTCAGCAAGCTGAGAATTAACTGAATTACAGGTGTCAGGCATTTCAATACTGACAACAGGAGTGTTAGTAGAAACAGGTGATTTTATTTCAAAATAAAGAATATTTTGTGGTGCTACAAAAAATTCAATTTCAGTATCACCAAATTTACATTTAAGAAGACCTTCATCGCAATATTGTTTTATGTTATATTCAGTTAAATCAATATTTTTAATACGGATATTACCAACAGCTTTTATGCCACCGTCATTATGCGCTCCCGGTGTAAACTTCCAGAAATCGCATTTTGAAATGTGAATTATAAGGTCGTTTTCATCATTACTGAAGACAACACCAAGGTCACCGTTACCACAAAGAGCACCGGCAGGCATTTTTTCATAAGCTCCATTACCCTGAAGCTTTTCAGGTTTACTTGTAAATTCGTTAAAATATGTGTTCATTTAATCACCAAGAATATTATAAATGTTTTAAGTTTATAGTCAAGTAAATAACAATAATTAAAAACATAAATGACACGAAAAGTATCACGAAAAATACTTTTGGAAACTTTACTTTTATTACTGATTTTGCTACTGTGAAGTTAATAAAAGAAAAGGTGGTTTTAATTTATGAAAAGAAAAAGTAAAATTAGATTTATTTCAGGTTTAATATTTATTACATTGTTTATTATGTGGACATTAGCAGTTGTTTCAGTAGATGTAAAGCCAGTCGGTGTAAATGGAACAAGCGTGGGCTTTGCTACACTTAACTTGTGGTTTCACAATTTAACTAAAGTGAATATGACACTTTATAATATAACAGACTGGTTGGGATTAGTGCCTGTTTTTATCTGCATGGTTTTTGGTATGCTTGGATTATTTCAGCTTATAAAAAGAAGAAGTTTATTAAAAGTCGATTTTGACATTATAGTTTTAGGGGTATATTATGTTATAGTGATATTGGGGTATCTTGTATTTGAAATGATACCTATAAATTACAGACCGATTTTAATAAATGGTTTTATGGAAGCATCTTACCCATCGTCGACGACATTACTTGTATTATCGGTTATGCCAACAGTTGTTTTTCAATGCAATAAACGATTACAAAGTCAAAAAACCAAGAAACTTATAGAGCTTATAACAGTTGCTTTTTCTCTATTTATGGTAGTCGGAAGACTTGCTTCGGGTGTTCATTGGCTTACCGATATAATCGGTTCGTGTTTTTTAAGTGCAGGGTTATTTTATATTTATAAATCAGTTGTTTTATTGAAGAATAATCGGAGTGAATAAAATGGAATTTAACGAAAAGCTTCAGGAATTAAGAAAAAATAAAGGGCTTACACAAGAAGAATTAGCCGAAAAATTATACGTTTCAAGAACTGCGGTTTCAAAATGGGAGTCTGGCAGGGGTTATCCAAATATAGAATCCTTAAAAGAAATTTCAAAAATTTTTTCTGTAAGCATTGATGAGTTGTTATCAGGTGAAAAGTTACTTTTTATAGCAGAAAAAGAGAACAAAACAAATATAAAAAGTATATGTGAGTTATTATTGGGTGCAGTTGATTTGTTTTATGTTTTGCTTATATTTTTGCCACTTTATCCTGATACTGTTAACGGGTTTATTTATTCTGTAAATTTACTCAATTACACCGAAATTTCATCATTTAATAAAACGATTTACTGGGTGATGTTTTTAGCACTTGTTTTAATTGGTGCTACAAAAATAATGCTTACTAAACTCGGAAAAGAAAAAGTTAATAAAGCAGTAACAGTTGTTTCTGTTGTTTTAAATATTTTAATTATTTTGCTTTTTGCAATAACAAGAGAGGTATATGCTTTAATATTAGTGTTTTTGTTTTTAATTATAAAAGGACTGCTGATTTTTAAGTCTATAAAAGTAAATTGATAAATAACAAACAGATTGAAAAGACTTATGAGATGTGCTACAATTGTGATTGAAAATTTTTGAAGGGTTTTATAAAACTTTAAATTTGAGGTGGAAATTGTGAAATACAATCTTGTAGTTGTAGGCGGAGGACTTACCGGCGTTGCGGCAGCAGTAAGTGCGGCACGTGAAGGCTTAACAGTTTTACTTGTTGAAAAATCAGGTTGCCTTGGCGGAGCTATTTCAAATTGTCTTGTTTACCCATTTATGCCTTATTGGACAAAACCATATTGGGGTGAAGCGGCAAAAAATAAAAAATATCTTTCAGAAGGTATTTTTAAAGAGATGAAAGAACGCCACGATAAATATGTAACTGATTGCAAGGACCACGAATTTAACTCAGAGTATTTTAAAATTGTACTTGATGACATGACCACTGAAGCAGGGGTAAATGTGCTTTTTCACAGTGTTTTAGCAGATGTTAAAAAGCAGGGTGAAAAAATAACTGCCGTAGAAATAATTGCTAAAAGTAAGCATTTTACAGTAGAAGCAGATTTCTTTGTTGATGCAACTGGTGACGGAGATTTATTCTACCTTGCAGGGTGTGACTTTCAGCTCGGCAGAGAAAGTGATGGACTTTGTCAGCCAATGACAACTTGTTTCAGAGTGAGCGGTGTAGACCTTGACCTTTTTACAGAAGAAAGACCGAAATTACAGGAGCTTTATAAAGAAAAACAGGCTAAAGGTGAAATTACAAACCCAAGAGAAAATATACTCGTTTTCTTTGGTGTTGGTGAAGACGTTCTTCACTTTAATTCCACACGTGTAATTAAGCTTGACCCAACAGACCCGTTTGATGTAAGTAGGGCAGAGGTTATTGCAAGGCGTCAGGTTCACGAGCTTGTTTCATTTTTAAAGGAGCATTCAAAAGCCTTCGACGAAAGCGCACTTATTTCGATTGCAGTTAATATAGGAATTCGTGAAAGCCGTAAGCTTAAAGGTGTTCATATTCTTACTGCCGATGAAATTATAAATTGTACTCAATTTGAAGATTCAATTGCCCTTTGTAATTACGATATCGATATACATAACCCATCAGGCACAGGAACAAGTCACAGATTTTTTGGTGATGGTGAATATTACACAATCCCATATCGCTCACTTTTACCTAAAGAATTTAAAAATCTTATTGTCGCAGGGCGTTGTCTTTCTGCAACTCACGAAGCACAGGCTTCTGTAAGGATAATGCCAACATGTGCATGTCTTGGTCAGGCGGCTGGTACTGCAGTTGCAGTAGCATTTAAGTCTGATAAAAATGCTCATACAGTTGATGTTAAGTCGTTACAAAATAAGCTCTTAGAAAAAGGTGCAGTGTTATAAAAGCTTCTGAGGATGAAAATATGAAAACGTATAAAAAAATTATTATAATTCTTACGGGGCTCGCAATTCTTGCAAGCGGTATTTATTTTAAGCAGGAATTTTTCCTGATGATACCGCTGTTTATTTCTCTTTTTGTTATGTCGTTTCAGTCAGAAGCAAATCGTATTGGTTCACTTATAGGTGCAATTAATGCTGTTATTTACACTGTGGCTTATTTATATATGGGTGTTTACGTTTCGGCGGTATCAGCATTTTTTATGAGTGTTCCATTACAGCTCGCTACGTTTTTCAACTGGAAAAAGAACGCATACAAAAAAACCGTTATTTTTAAGAAAATGTCGGTAAAAATGAGGATAATCTCTCTTGTGGCTCTTCTTGTTTCGTGGGGCGTTTCAGCAGGCGTGCTTACCTTCTTTAAATATGAATATGCAATTTTTGATACAATTACATTTTTGTTAGGTCTTGCTGTGTCAGTCTTAACAATGTTAGCATATATAGAATATACTTATCTCTGGATAATATCTGCCTTTACAGGCTTGATTGTAAATATTCAAATGGTTATAAATAACCCTAAAGAAATAACATATTTAATTTATGGTGTGTATGCACTTTATTGTGTAATCATGGCATTTATAAATGTTCAGAAGTTTTATAAAGAACAGCAAAACGAAAAGAAAAGTATTAATACAGAGGTATCAGGATGATAAATGCTAATGATTACGGCTTTTTGCCTGAAAACGATTGCTATAAAAATTCTGTTGCCTTACAGAAGGCGGTGGATTTTGGTGGCGAAATAGTAGTTTCACTTCCTGGGGTATATCCGCTTTCAGAGCAGATTGAAATTGGCGATAATACAACACTTATTTTTAAAGAAGGTGTAATTTTACGCCGTTTTTTTAGCAGAACGGGTGCCACAGGCAACGCTTTTATAAATAAAGGTGCAAAAAGAAATGAATATAATAAAAATATAGAAATAAAGGGACTTCATCTTGAATGTAATTTAGTTGAGAGTGATGATTATGGTGTGGATAGCAGAATTGTAGGTCTTCGTGCTCAGGTTGCTTTTATTTATGTAGAAAATCTTAAAATTACAGATTTTTGGTGTCATGGGTTACTTGAAAAGGATTACGCTATTCAGGTCAGTGCATTTAAAAACATATACCTTGAGAATTTATTTATTACAGGTGACAAAGATGGTGTTCATCTTGGTTGGGGTAGCGATTTTGTTATTAAAAATGGCAAATTTTGTACTTTTGATGACCCTATAGCTCTTAATGCATTTGATTATTCAACCTCAAATACTCATGTTGGTTGGATTGAAAACGGTGTTATAGAAGACTGTTGCGATATTGATGACAGCACCACCACAGGATTTTTCTGCAGAATTCTTGGCGGAGCCTGGTGTAAGTGGCAAAAGGGGATGAAGGTTCAACATTCGGATACAGTTGCTATAAATGGCAGAACATACAGAGCGGTATTAAATCCAAAAGAGCCAAAGCTTTACACCTCGCTCACGCCACCGGCACACGAAAGCGGAATAAAGGAATACGACGGCATAAGCTGGGTTGTGGTAAGAGATACCGAAGAATTTAATTGCGGTTGCCGTAATATTACGATAAAAAATTGTAAGTTGCAGAAAAAACGCAGTATTGCCATTGCAATAAGCCTTAATTATGATAGCTATGCAAGAAGCTATTATGAGGGATGTGAAGCTTTACCACAAAGTAATATAACGTTAGAAAATATTTCGGTTGAAAATGAGATTGAAACACTACTTCACTCAACTTATCCGACAGAAAACGTTGTTCTGAGAAATATAGATTTTAAAAATTCAAGACTTTGCTTTGATAAAGAAAAGAATGCTAAGGGACTTATTTACCCCAAAGTAAATATTACTATGGAAAATGTTGTAGTTAAAGAAGAAAATATTACTTTATACAACAAAAAATAAACCGTCATTTGTGACGGTTTATTTTTTCCTTTTGAAATAGGTTAAAGGAGCTTTACCCATTTCTCTCTTAAAAATTCTCGAGAAGTTACAGGGGTCAAGACCAGTTGCAATTGCAGCTTCAGAAATGCTGCACTTTTCCTTTTCTATAAGGTCACAGGCTTTGCGAATTCTTAATGAGTTAAGATATTTGTGGGGCGAAACTGACGTTTTTTCTTTAAATAGAACGGAAAAATAACTTCTTTCAAGTCCAACTTCATCGGCAACATCATCAACACTTAAATGCTCGTGATATTTTGCTTCCATTAAGCCTATAGCTCTTTCAATTCTGTCGTCATGAGCCGAAAGCTTGTTGTTTTTAAGTAACACACCTAAAAATTCATAAATCAATGCAGTTTCACGCAAGGTTTCACCACCGTCACCTTTACCCCATTCGGTAACCATTTTTTGAAGACAAGCACAAAGCTCAGGGAATAATTCTTTTGGTGCAAAGGGTGAAAGAGAAGAAATACCAGCCTCTTTAAATATAAACCCCAGGTCAAGTCCGTCTATGGCACACCAGTAGCCTTTTCGTGGTTTTTTATTATCTGCAGTATGAATTATGGTGTCACCAGGTAAAAGAATATAACAATCTCCAGGAGCTACCAAAAATTCTTTTCCGTTGATATTAACAGAGCCAAAGCCATCTACACAACATTCTATAATAAAAACATTGCGTATAATGGGTCCGTAGGATTCGCCTGGGGATAAGTCGTATTCTTTTTCACAATAAAGCACGGCAGGGGCTTGTCTGCCGAAGTATTTATAAATATTTTTCATATATCGAGCTCCCAACAAAATGACGAAAAAATCACACAAATAACACTTGAAACAGCATTGAAATTATAGCATAATAGTCTTTAAAGAGCAATATTAAATAAAACAAATTGAAGGAGCAAAAACAATGAAAAAGAAATTACAGGTAGCAAATATTGGTATGAAATTTGGTATGTGCCATGTTGAGGGTGCATTGAACTGCGAAGATGCAGAAATTGCAATAATTTGTGACTCTAACGAAGAAAACCTTCGCTTTGCTGGTGAAAGATATAATATTCCAGAAGAAAAATGGGTAACTGACTATATGGATATTGTTAATAATAAAGATATTGATGTAGTAACAGTTGCAATTCCAGACCAGCAACACAAAAATGTTTCTTGTGATTTGCTTCGTGCAGGGAAGCACGTGCTTTGTGAAAAACCACTTGCGTTAACACGCGAAGATATTGAAGAAATTGTAAAGGTTGCAGAAGAATCAGATGCAAAATTTATGGTTGGACAGATTTGTAGATTTACACCTGCATTTGAAAAAGCAAAAGAACTTATTGAGGCAGGAACTTTAGGTGAGCTTTATTTTGTAGAATCAGAATATGCTCACGATTATATGTTGATTCAGGAGCCATGGAGGTGTGACCCACTTCGTCACGGTGTAATTGGCGGTGGTTGCCACGCAGTAGATTTGTTAAGATGGCTTGCAGGTGACCCTGAGGAAGTTTTCGCTTATGGTACGCATAGACTTTTGCCACACGTTACTTATGATGATGCAACAGTTGCAGTTATGAAATTCAACGAAAATCTTATGGGAAAGGTGTTTGTTTCAACTGGTTGCAAGCGTGACTACACAATGAGAACTGTTATTTATGGCACAAAAGGTACTCTTATCTGTGATAACACATCACCAACAATGACACTCTTTACTGTTGACGAAAATCAGGTAACAAAAGAGCCTGAAACAATTGAAATTGAAGTTAATAATCACAATGCAGTAAAAGAGTTCGAGGTTTTTGCAGACGCAATACTTAATGACAAAAAAGTTTTAACAGATGCAGAAGAAGGTGCAAAAACTGTTGCTGTGTGCCTTGCTATAGTTGAATCAGCAAAAACAGGTGAAAAAGTTAAACCAAATTATGAATTTTAATAAAAAGGCGATAGTTGAAAATTATCAATTATCGTCTTAAAATTTTTACAATTTCTGAACCTTTTTTATTTTATCATCGTCTTTATAGGTGAAATCGGTTTCAATTTGTTTGAAAGGAGTGATATAGTGAGTGAATTTGAAACAATGCTTTTACTTAATTTAAAGTCGCTTGAGCGATTTGTCAATTACAAAATAAGTAATAGAGAAGATGCACAGGATATTGTTCAAGAAACGTGTCTTATTGCATCACAAAAATTTGATGCACTTCGTGATAAAGCTCTTTTTAAGGCATGGCTTATCCGTATTGCAAATAATAAGTGCATTGACTATTTCAGAAGAAAATCAAAAATAGAAACGATTTCTTTTGATAATGTATCAGAAGCTGAATTGAAAACAGAAAAACAAATGGATAATGTTGTTGCAGAAACAATAGATTTGTTACCTGAAACAGATAAAAGAATCCTTTATTTATACTATTTTTATGATTTATCTCAAAAAGAAATTGCAAATGCACTAAAAATTCCTGTTGGTACAGTAAAAAGTAGATTGTATTATGCAAAAGAAAGATTCAAAGAGCTATATCCATACCCACCAAAAACTATAGGAGATGATATTATGAAAAGGTTACCAAAAATTTTACCTGAATATAGAATTGAAAAATCTGAAAAAGAACCATTCACAGTGAAGTGTGAAGAGCTTGTTGGTTGGCAGATTATACCAAGACTTAATGAAGAATTATCTGTTGGGCTTTATTATATGCCAAGTAGGGAATTAAACGGGTATATTGATACAAAGGTTATTGGCGAAGCAGAAATTTATGGTATAAGGGGTGTAGAAATTTTAGCAAAAGAGCACGATATGGATAATTATTACAGAACTGAAAAAGTTAAAGAAAATGAGCGCCGTTTTATAGCTCAGCTTACAGATTCTCATTCAAGATTTCTTGCAGAAACTCATTTCGAAGATGGTGTAAGAATGGTTCATACATTTATAGACGATGATGAATTTACAGAAAACTGGGGTTATGGTGATGATAATTGTGGCAATCCTATTGTTATTGAGCCCAAAAATCTAATTTCAGTTGATGGGAATATTGTAAATGGTAATGTAAAACCGGAAGTTGTCGATATTGTAGGCAGATATAACGTAACGATAAATGGAAAAAATTATGATACGGTATGTGTTATGGATTTAAATTGCTTTAATGACCCAGTTGTATCAGAGCAGTATATTGATGAGAACGGTAGAACGGTACTCTTTAGAAGATTTAATAAAAATGATTGGGGATATGGGCACTATAATAAAACCTGGGAAGAAATGTTACCAGAAAACGAGAAACTAACAGTTAATGGTGAAACTTATGTGCATTGGTATGATTGTATAAGCACATATATTTTATAAATGATTGCGTTTCGCTTGCATATCGCCAATAAATGTGGTATAATAATAGCGAAAGGGAGTGTTTTTATGGCAAGAACATCTAATGTGTTTGCTCGTGTTGAGCCAGAAGTTAAGCAAGAAGCAGAAGAAATTCTCGAAAAACTTGGTATTCCTATGTCAAATGCTGTTGGAATGTTTTTAAGACAAATAGTAATGCAAAGAGGAATTCCTTTTGAGATGAAATTACCAGCAGAACCACTTGATTTCAGTAAGCTTTCAAAAGAAGAAATAGACAAAGAACTCGAGAAAGGATATAGTGAAGTCATTGATGGAAAAGCGATTTCGGCAAAAGATGCTTTCAATGATATGAACAAAAAATATGGGATATGAAATATAAAGTAAATATATCTCCTGAAGCAATAAAAGATATAAATGGAATATATGAATATATTTCTCAGGTTTTATGTGAAGAAAATATAGCGGTCGGAATGGTTAAACTGTTACAAAAAAGCATATTATCGCTTGACGAATTGCCTAACAGATTTAAATATTTTAATAATGAGCCATGGAAAAGCCGTGGCGTACATATTATGCCTGTGAAAAAATATCTTGTATTTTATGTGATTGATGATGACAGGAAAACAGTGGATGTTATCAGAGTGATTTATGGTTCAAGAGAATTGGATAAAAACTTATGACCAAAGAGGCTGTAAAAAACTACACGTTTTTACAGCCTCTTTTACTTTTACCAATTTTTTGCGTTTTCTTTGTATAAGTTAATTTGTTCTTCACTTGGCTTATAGTCAGTTTTTGAACAGCAAGGAATTGTAGGTTTTCTGCCATCGGTGTAATAAAACGGACTCTCTCTGTCGTTTTCAAATTCCTTACGTGCATCTTCTTTACTGAAATCAGGAATGTCGTACGGAATACCACCATTTAAAATGGAACGGTGAGCAAGTATTGCAACAGAAGCCATATTTACGGAAGACATAATGTCATAAGGGAATTCAGGCTCTTTATGTTCAGAAATGCATTCAAGGAACATTCTTGCAACTATATAGTCACCGCCACCATGTCCACTTTCTTTAATGAATTTTTCGTCCTTATCGTTCCATTCAGGCTCATAAAGATTAGTTTCTTCCTTTCCCTCAGGAATTGACCAGTCGTTATAGCGGAGCATAACCTTGTTGCCCATGCCACGAACATTTTCAATCTGACCCTCGGTGCCACAAATTCTATAAGCATTGTGGTGAGCACCAAAAGCAGCACAGCCTGCCACTTTGAATACAGAGCCATCGTCATTCACAGTTGTTATAACTGCAGCTCTGTCACCAACCATTCTTGCCGTAGCAGTTTCTTTAAAAGGCTCAAAAATTGCAGCAGCGCTTACTCTTTTTGGTGTAGCACCAGTTGACCACATTAAAGGCGCAAGAGAGTGTGTTATGTAATAGCTTCTTGGCAAAAAGTGGCGCCAATGTTCAACAAAATAACAGCAATTTTTTGCAAAGTCAATGTCATTAGGGGAGAGTGGGTGGTTATATTCACCTTCAGCATAAAGAATTCTACCGAGAGAACCACCATCACAAATGCGCTTCATTTCTCTGTTGAAAATCATTTGTGGGTAGTTTTCTGCAAGCATAAAAATTGAGTCTGACTTTTCATAAGCTCTTAAAAGCTCAACACCCTCAGCTAATGTACCGTTACTTATACATTCACAAAATACATGAATATTCTTTTTGAAGCATTTTATAGCAACAGGAGCGTGTTCGTGAAAATAGTTTGCAAGAACAACAGCGTCCATATCCTGCTCTAAAAAATCATCGAAATCTTTAAAAACAGGCACATCCATACCTAGTTTTTTAATGCCTTCATTTGCTCTTTTTTCGTTGAACTCGCAAAGTGCAACAATTTCGCAGTTAAGAAGCATAAAGTTTTTGGCGATATCAATACCACGACCTGCACCCATAATACCAATTTTAAATTTTTTCATAAAAACACCCCTTTCTGAGATTAATTTTAGTTTATCAAAAGATAATGATATAAACAATAGAAAAATTCTATGTTTTTATTTAAAATAGTTAGTTATATGTTGATTTTATTGTTTTAATGGTGTAATCTATTTTTAACGGAGTGATTATATGACTAACAAGAATATCTGTAAATTCTCAACACCATTAATTTCAGATTCGCTTTATATTTCTCAATTTATCTTTGAAACAGAAGAAGAAACAATGAAAAAAACTGTTAGCTTAAATGAAAATCGAATGTATTTGATTTCTAAAGGGAAAGGAAAAATGGAGATTAATACAGAAGAAGTCAGTTTTCAGGCAGGTGAGCTGATTTTTGGCTTTAAAGATGAGAAGGTAAGGGTAACAGAAATTAATAAGTGTGAGTTTATGTATATAGATTTTGATGGCAGAAGGGCAACTGAGCTTTTAAGGCGATTTGCAATTATTGCCAATAACAGAAAGTTTTCTGGGTTCGATGGACTTATTCCCTTCTGGAAAGAAAGTCTTTCACGTGCTTCAAAAGAAAATATAGACCTTTCAGCAGAGAGTATTTTGCTTTACTCTTTTTCAAGATTTTCTGCACTTACACCAAAAGGGAATTCACTTATAAATAAAATTATTGAATTAACTGAAGAAAATTTTAAAGATAACAGCTTTACCATAAATGCAGTAGCCCAGGAATTAGGATATAACACAAAATATATTTCGCATATTTTCAAAGAGAAGAGTGGCGTTACATATTCTGAATATTTAAGAGATTTAAGAATAAAATATGCAATTTCACTTTTTGACCACGGCTTAGATTCAGTAAAAAATGTTGCGGTGTTATCGGGATTTTCAGACCCACTTTATTTTTCTACTTTATTTAAAAAATGTGTGGGTGTAACACCAAAAGAATATAAAAACAATAGATTTAATTCATAGTTATAAAGAACTTCAAAGTACTAATAATAATTTAAAATACAAAAATTGCAGGAGATGTATTTGTGAAAATAGTTATTATTGGTGCAGGTCACGGTGGCTTACAGGCGGCGAAAGAGCTTTCAAAAAATGGTTTTCAGGTAACGGTTTATGAAAAAAACTCACCACAAGAAGTGAGCTATGACTGGCGTGATGATGTTGAGCCAACTGTGTTTGAAGAACTGAAAATAATTCTTCCTGATAATAGTAGAAAAACAGGTAGAACTTCGTTTGTTGCACCATTTTCAGAAACACCTCTTTATATAGAAAGTGAAGACAATGCTGTTGAATGGAGCATAAAAAGAAATAGCTTTGTTTTATTGCTTGCAGGGTTGGCAGAAGAGTGTGGAGCAAAGGTTAAATTTAACACACCTGTTCAGAATTTGATTGTTGAAAACAATGAAGTAAAAGGCGTTGTAGTAGAAAATGAAAAGATATTTTCTGACCTTGTTATAGATTCAAGTGGAATAGACTCATGCTTCAGAAAAGAAGTAGCAAAAATATTTAATATAACCGGGCAATTAGATGATAACGATGTTTTCACAGTATACAGAGCATTTGTGAAAACGGCAGATGGAGAAAAGTTACCAGAAAATCATAAAAAGAAAGTATATTTAAAATATTTAGGAATGCCAGGAATTTCGTGGTGCATTTGTGAGCCAGACGGACTTGTTAATGTTCTTATTGGCAGAGTTGGAAAAATGACTGAAAGTGAATTTAAAAATGCACTTTCAAAGCTTAAAAAGTCAAATCCGGTTATAAGCGATGAAATTGTAATGGGAGGTAGCTTCGGACGTATTCCTGTAAGATACCCATTAACAAAAATGGTGGGTGAAGGATATGTTACTGTTGGTGATGCCGCATTTATGACTATTCCACTTACAGGTAGTGGTATTTCAAATTCGTTAAGAGCAGGTCATTTTCTAGCGGACGAAATTATTAAAAACAACTCGGTCTCTGTTGAAACTCTCTGGAAATATCAGGTAAAATATTACGAAAAAATAGGGGCAGAGCATTTTTTTGAGGATTATCTTAAAAGAACACTTCTTTACTCTTCTGACGAAGATATAAAATATGTGTTTGAAAGCGGTATCATTACAGAAAAGGATATGTGTAATTTTTCAAGTGGAAAGGGTTTAAAATTCACACCACAGGAGCTCATTTTAAAATTACACAAGTGTTTAAAAAAATCAAATTTTATGATAACCCTCCTTTCAGCTTTATTGAAAGGTTTAAAAGCAAAAAATCAGGCAATGAGAATACCAACAAAGTATGATGAGGAAAAAATTAAATTATGGCAAATGAAAGTCGAAAGGCTTTTTAGCTGATAAATTAAAGGGGTGCTATTATGGAAAATTATGATTCTTTAAGAATTCTTTTTATCCGTCACGCTGAAACTAATTATGATAATTGGGAGGGCAGAGACCCAAGTGACGGTGAACTTACACCTTTTGGTGAAAAGCAATGTAATATTTTAGGCGAAAAGTTAAAAAATGAAAAAATAGATGCGTTTATTTCAAGCTCTTTACTTCGAGCCTTTAAAACCTGTGTTGGTGTCTGCAAAGCTCAGGGGAATAATCCGGTAATAGAAATCTGCCCTGAAATTATAGAATGTGGTTGCACACCAGGGTATTTTGGATGTAGCGAAGAATATCTTAATAAATATTATAAAAACACCAAAATGCTTAAGAATCTTTTCGATAAAGAAATTTATGATTTCGGTTGCGAGAAAATAGAAGATAATAATTTAAGAGCACAAAAAATAATTGATTACATAAAAGAGAATTACAAGTGTGGGCAGACTGTTGCAGTTTTTAGCCACCACGGAATTTTAGAGTATTTAATTCCGACTGCATTAGGAATAAAAACACGTGATTTCTTCTTTGCACTCGACAATATTTCCATTACAGAGGTTGATATTTGCGAGGATGGAAAAGCGGTTTTAAGGTGCGTAAACGCTTAATTTAATTCGGAATTCGTAAATGCGTAATTCGGAATTAGAGGGTCTGCGACGCTATTATAATTAAGAAACGGGGAGAGCTATGCTAATTTTCAAATCAAATAAAAAAGAAAATAACAATCGTCATTTTACCGTTTGTGGAATTGTTGAAATAGAAAATAAAATTTTGCTTGTTCGTCATACTTATGGGACTGCTAAGGATAGAATTTTGTTGCCAGGTGGTTATGTAAAGGAAGGGGAAATTCCAACTATTTCTGCGGAACGTGAAATTCTTGAGGAAACAGATGTAATTTGCAAAGCAAAAGATTTATATTCTATGCAATTTAAAAGTGAGCAATGGTGTGCAGTTTTTACTATGGAATATGTTTCAGGTACACCAAAATCTGATGGCTATGAAAATAGTGAAGTTTTATTACTTACGGTTAATGAAGCATTAGCGCGTGACGATTTAACAAATATGAGCAGAGAAATTTTAAAAGCATATAAAGAAAACAAATTGGGTTTAAAGAAAAGTAACTATATTGCAAAAGCGTGTGATGAAAGTAATTATGCGATTTTTACACTCTAGAGGTTATACTAACAACTGACCTACTGACTACTAAAAAAACAAACAGTTGCAATCTTTATATAAAAATACTATAATAAACCATATATTCCCATTTGAAAGGAAAAAATTATGAAAAAACTAGTTTCCATAATTTTGGCTTTTTCTCTGCTTTTTGCAATGTGTATTCCAGCATTTGCAGTAGAAGAGAAAAGTGAAAGCAACTATGATGGTTTACCTGTAATTATTGTGAGAGGTATTGATTTTGCAGGGCTCACTTACCCTGACGGAACAAAGGCTTTACAGGTAGATGCAGGTAAAATAATTTCTACTCTTATGACCTCAATGTTCATGAACAAGGGTCAACTTATGAATAGTATTTTTGATGTTGCTAATGAGATTTTGTCACCACTTGCTTGTGATAAGAGTGGTAACACAATTGAAAACATCTCAATGGTGCAGTATCACGGCTCAATGGCAAATCATCCTGAGTTTGTTGCAAATCTCATTGATGGTGGCGAAGAGGGCATTGTAAAAACTGCAGTGGAAAAGTACGGAGCAGAAAATACATATTACTTCACTTACGACTGGCGCAAGCAACCAAAAGACATAGCAACTGAGTTAAATGCATTTGTAGAAGATGCAAAAAGAACAACTGGTAAAAATCAGGTTAATATAATTTGTGCATCAATGGGTGGTATGGTTACAACTGCTTATATGTATTATTTTGGCACAGAAAATATTAACTCAGCAGTTTATCTTTCTGGTGCACAAAACGGTACTTATGTTTGTGGTGAAGCATTAAACGGCAGAATCGTTATTGACAAGAATGTACTTGTAGATTTTCTTGATAAAACAACAAATGGTAATTTCTTTTTAAAAATTCTTTTAGGTGTTTTAGATTATGCTGGGGTTCTTAAAAAGACTGTAAATTTCGCAAATGAGCTTGTGGCAGATAGCTTTGACGAAGCAAACGACAGAGTTCTGCGTGATTGCTTTGGTACACTTTGTGGATTCTGGGCACTTTGCCCTGATGATGACTTCGAAAGTGGTGTTAAAACTATTTTCGGCGGTCACGAAAGTGAATACACTGTTCTTTTAGAAAAAATTGAAGAAACAAAGAAATTCGTTTTCAGCACAGAAGAAGTTCTTAAAAATGCAAAAGCAAGCGGTGTTAAAATTTCTTTTGTTTCAAACTATAATGGTACACTTGTACCAGTTCATCCAAAATCAAACTGTAATGGCGACGGCGTTTTAGAAACAGAACTCACTTCTAACTTTGCGGTTGTTGCCCCTTTAAATAAACAGCTTTCAGGTGAGCAGATGTCAGCGGCAAACCCAAAATATCTCTCAGCTGACTATGTGATTGATGCAACACCAGCACTTTTCCCGGATAACACATGGTTTGTAAAAAATGCACCACATGTTGCAGCAGACTATAATACAGAATTTAGCGTGTTTACTTTCACACTTTTAGAAAGCAACATTCAACCACATATTGATATGTTCGAAGAATTCCCACAGTTTATGATTGCGGATGAGAGTCTTAATTTATCTCCATTGGAGTAATTAAGGGACTAGGAATTAGGAACTAGATTAGGTTAATACATCCTATCGTTTTTAGTTGATACTGAAATCAACTTTAAGTGATAGGGTGATTTTATTACTTATATACTGACTACTGACTTACTGACCACTGTTATAAATGATAGTATATTTTAATGTTAGCGAAGCTCTGGTTCCTATTTCCAATTCTTAAAATTGTTGAACAAATTAAACACACGTGATATAATCACACTATAAAGGGGTGTATATAAATGACACAAAAGGAATTATTAAATTACATACTCGAAAAAGAGAAAATAAAAAAGGTAGATTTAGCAAAGCTTCTAGGAATAAGCAAGAAAAATACAGAAAAAGTTTTTAATGGTGAAAAATCACTTAACAAAAAACAGATTAAAAACATTTCATTATTTACAGGAATTGCCGAAGCTGAAATAAAAAGCAGAGAATTGGTTTTACCAGAGTTACAGAATACTGGCGTAGAGTTTATTGATGAAGAATATGTAAAAAATCAGAATACAGCAAGGTTCGAGAATTTTATAAAGACGCGGTTTAAAGGTGAATTGGCAGCGATTTTTGTAATTAAGCTTTTTACTTATTTTATATTACTGTTTGGTTTAATTTTTTTGGGGGTTACTTTTTATTCTGCGTTTATTGAGAATATAGATAAAAGCACTACCCTAATTGCCTTTTTTACGTTAGTTCCGTACTTTTTGACATTTGCTTCTATTGGACCAATTTTCAAAATAACAAGAAAAGTAAACGTAAATGAAAAGGATAGATTTAAAATTTTTTATCTAATCATAATTGCTTCTCTTATTATTTTTACCGTTGGAACTCTTATTTTTAATGCATTTGATTGGTTATATTTAATTTTAAGTTTGATTCCTCTTGCTATAGCATTATTTACATTGTTAATTGAAAAGAAACCAGCAAAAAAACAGAAGATGATAAAAGATATTGCCACAGGCATAATTCTTGCTTTCTTTATTGTTTTGGCTATTGCAATAGAGTTTATAGAAGGTGCACGAGAAAGCTATTTTGCAGTAACATATCTCGCACAGTTTGGTGCTTTGATGTCTGCAACGATATATTACAGAGATTTAGAAACTTTTGATGATTTTACAAAGAGTTTTGGAATGTTAAGTAAAAAGAAAGTTTACAAGAAAAAGAGGGTGATGAGCGCACTTGTATCTGCTTTACTTGTTACAGCAATTATTGCAGGTGGTACACATTTTGGAATGTTGTATGTTGTAAAAACTACAATTGATTATTTGCTTGAGAACACTGATACAGGTGTTAATTATACATTTGAACAGTATTCAGAGTTTGATAAGTATAATATTGGATTTACAGGTAAGGATGAGACACAGACAATAGAAAATTGTGATTTCACTTATAAAGTTCCAGCAGAGTTTATAGATAAAACAAAGAAAGAACAGCAAAGTGAAATTATTGCAAGTTTGCTACATTACAATGAGGATGAAACGGTGTTAGTTGCATCCACAAATGAAAAAGGTGAAAAAGAGTCATTTAAAGGTGTATTAAGTTATTCTGAGGAAATGTTAGATGACTATACGACTGATGGGGAAACAGTGTTTTTGGAAGAATCTCTTAATATAATGCTTCTTAAATTTGATGAAATGACTAACGATATGCTCGTAGAAAAGTATGGTTTTCATCCCGAAAATGAATATAAATTTCGAAAATTGGGCGGGGTTATGAATCTCAGGGAAATAAATTACTGGAATAAACAAGAAGCTGTTTGTCAAATTCCGCTTTTGATTATGATTGCGGTAGCTATTCCTGTTTATGAGGAAGTTTATTTTTATGAGACAGAAGAAATTGAAGGTTTTGTAAGCATTAATAAATTTACAAATGAAGAAACTGGCGAAGTTAGTTATGGTTATATATTTGATTTTAATAAAAAAGATGCCGACTGGCTCGATTGCAGATTAATGGTTCGTTTACCTGAAGAAGTTGCTTCAACCGACCTTGCTTATAAAATTATAAATTCAGTTGAAATAAAATAGTTGTAAGTGGCAAGTAGTTGACAGGAACTAGGAATTAGGAATTAGGAACTAGATTAGGTTAATACATCCTATCGTTTTTAGTTGATACTGAAATCAACTTTAAGTGATAGGGTGATTTTATTACTTATATACTGACTACTGACTTACTGACCACTGTTATAAATGATAGTATATTTTAATGTTAGCGAAGCTCTGGTTTTTGAAACTCTTGACAAACCCACAAAGAAACTATATATTATATACCATCAAAAACCAAAGAAAGAAGAAGAAAAATGCTCGAAATTATAGGCCAGGGACTCGGAATATTGGCAACTGCAATGACTATTTTGATGTTTCAGTTAAAAAACAAAACCCAGATGCTTTTAGTAAATATAGTGTCTAATGCAGCAGTTGCAGCAAACGTGTTGTTTATTAAAGGTGAGTTCAATTCAGGTGTAATAATCTGCTTAATTGCTATTGTACAAATAATAGTTTCACATATTCACGACAAAAAGGGTACAGAAGCTCCATTAACAGAAAAAATAATCTTTTTAGTTCTCTATATTGCTGGCGGTTTAGTTGGGCTTACAGGTCCTAAAGAAATTCTTCCTATTATTGCCGCTGTTTTTTATATGTTTGCAATGTTCCAGAAGGACCCACAAAAAATACGCTATATCTTACTTGGAAACATGTCTTCCTGGGTAATTTATTTCATTGCACCATTCTCAACTTCAATCTTTGCACAAATAGCAGGAATTATTTCTTCACTTATTGGTATTTTAAGATACAGAAAAAAACAGAGGGTTAATTAAATGGGAGATATAATAAATATCGGTAAAGCTTTCAATGAAATGATAGAAAAAGAAATTAAGAAATAGCAAAAACCCGAAAAAGGAACGTAAACTTCTTTTTCGGGTTTTATTTTTTAATTAAATATAGCTCGTACAATAAAGACGATAGTATTAAGAATTGATTGAAGAATTGTAAGTGTAGCCGTCATACTTGAGTTGAGATTAAAGTTTTTAGTGCTTTCGGCTGTAGTAAATGAGAAGTTATCAATACTGATATTTGAAGCAGGTCCATCTGCTTCAAAGCAAAGCTTAATGTTTTCTGTTTCGCTAAGCTTATCGTTAGCATAGAGAAGACCGTCTTCATTGCCATTTAAGTTTACTCTGCTTAGGTCTAAAGTAACTTTGTGCCATTCGTTATCGGCAGGAATTACAAAGTCGTTTGAAGAAGTGCCTAAAACAAGCGGAGTGAAATATGATTTTGAGTTTTTATAGAAATTAACACCGTTAAGCGTAACAGGTTTTTTGCCGTTATTTCTTACGTAAAAGTTCAATTCAACATATTTGCTGTAATCGGTTTCAACGTCATAGAAATTAATATTATTGCCATCAAGCTCTGTTTGCATAAGCGGATTTATTGAGAAATCAGAAGCATTTGCTTTAATGTTAATACCATTGCCGTCTTTGTAGCGATTTTCTCGTGAAAATGTTATAGTGCAGTTGCTTGCTTCCCAAGCGTTATAATACCCTGCAGTCGAAACAGTTGCATTGTGCCATACAGTATCATCATCGCAATCAACCCAATGATTTTCTTTCCAAAACTTTTCACAATAGCTTTTGTCTGTTATAAATGGTGAAATAGGCAAAAGCTTTTCGTTGTTGTTAGTAGAATAAATTCTTGCATTGTTTGTGGTTGCACTATATGCATAGGTTGCAGATTTAGGTGTTCGGATATTTTCATTCCAAATTTTAATAGTATCCTTTGAAATAATTTCTGCATTTGCATTAAGATATATTCCATCGTTCCCACAAATTGAAAAGCCTTTTAAAATTTCTTGCTCTGAGGCAAGTCCATCACCGACATTATCTAATGTAACAAAAATATCACTGTTTTTAATTTCAACCGATTTAACATAAGCAATGGTGGAGAGGTTGTTTTTGTTGTAAACAAGGCCTTGAGATACAAAAGCCATTCTTTCGCCAATTTCTTTTTTGGGTTCAGGATGAATAGCTCCGGCTTCAGGGATATAGGTTGGGGTAAGGTCATAAGATGCAACTAGGGCTCTTGAAGAAGGGTCTTGCTTTTGAATATCTGCAAAAGCGACATTCATTTGGGGCAAGCAAAAGCCGTCATCATCATAAGAATATGGAGCTAATTGTGTAAAAATAATTGGCATTTTTTTATTTTCAAAGTTAAAAAGCTTTGAGTAAGACTCTTGCAACAGGTTAAAGGCTAAGGAATATTCCTCAGGGGAATAGTTAAGCATTACATCAGATTCACCCTGATACCAAACTAGACCCGAAACAGCAAGATTTTTTAAAGGTGCAATTCTTATGTTGTAGTTTGCAGTTAAATCCTGGTAGAGATTGCCACTTTTTGAATTCCAATCGTTTTTAGAAATATATTGACCGTGGTTGATTAAAACGTTTTTAAAATCTTCACTATCTTCAATAGCACCACGTGGAATCCAAGTAGCAATCGGGGTACCACCGAGAGGTGCATTTATAAATCCGACAGGCACATTTAAGTCCTCGGAAAGCTTATTTGCAAAATAAAAGGCTACTGCACTGTTTCCATAAATAGCTTCGCTTTCACCAGTAATCCACGAAGAACCCTTAACATCGCTTTGCTCTTCATAAGGCAAGGTATCGTAATAGCTTTTTGAGTCAAGAGATTTATCATAGGTTGGCATTGTCATAACACGAATGTATTCTGATTGTTTTTTATGGCTTTCAGCGTCCTCTTTACCACCTGAGGCTTGTGCTAATGGATATTGCATATTACTCTGACCGCTTGCAATCCACAATTCACCAAAAACAATATTTTTAAGTGTTTTGAATTCTTTTCCATTTTCCTTAACTGTAATTGAATAGCTTTCAAAGCTTCCCTTGGGAGCTAAAAATTCAACAGAAAAGCTATTGTTTTTTGCTTCTGCAGAAGAAGAAAGAATTTTTTCGTTTTTACTGTTATAAATTTCAATTTCAATTTTACTTCCACTAGTAGCAGTTCCAGAAATTTTAGATACTGCATTTTGCTTAAAAAGCATATTATCTGAATACATATCATAAAGAGTTGATTTTGTGTTGGATGCAAAAGCAGGTGTACTTATACATCCAAGTAAAATTGGTGTAATCAGAAGTGAAATAAAGCGTTTTTTCATAATCAGAAGTCCCCCTTAAATAAATGCGAAGTGTCATTTATAAATTCAAAAACAATATCGCCATATTTGTTGGTGCCTTTTTTATAGATTGTGACTTTTGTAACACCTGTATTTTTGAAGTCTAAATCATATAAAGGGCACTCTTTTTTGTAACCCATTAAAGAAAAAACTAAATATGTAATAAAAGCGGCGTGGCTTACAATTGCAATTTTTTCGCCTTCACGCTGGTGTGTCTTAATATATTCTAACGCTTTTTCGGCTCTCTCAAATAAATCAGCTTCATCACTAGTTTTGTTATAATAAAAAAGTGATTTTGTAGGGTCAATATCATCTGCTAAAACAGCGTTTTTATTAATTTTATTTATTTCAGTAAAAGAAGAGTGACTATATTCCGGAGAAATACCGGCTTCGGTTAAATATGGCAAAACCTTTAATGTTTTTTCTTTTGGTTGTCTTTTTATAATTTCTGTTGCTGTTTCAACTGCCCTTAAAAGTGCACTTGAATATACCGCGTCAAATTCTATTGTTTTAAATCTTTCGCCACAAGCAACAGCTTGTTTCTTGCCGAGCTCAGTAAGGCGAGGGTCGTGTAAGTCTTCATGCGAAAGTCCGTCGGTTACCCTCTTGATATTTCCCATACTTTGTCCGTGACGGATTATATAAAGCTCAAGCAGGGTAATTGGTTTTGTGTTTTCCATAATATTATACCTTTATAAGTTTGATTGTTTTGATTTCCCAAGGATGAAATTCTAATTTCCCATCTGTTACAGATTTTAAATCTCTACCAAGCAAATCTGTTTCTGCAATAATTTTACCGAAAGAAGAGCTTATTTTAGCAGTAGAAATATTATCAGAATAATTACAGAATCTTGCTAAAATATAATCTTTTTCTGGGTAAAGTGCAGTTAAAATAATTTCTTTATTTTCTGTTTTAAAATCAAAAAATGTAGTTTCTTTTAAATCACCATTACCTTTTGGCGCAGTTATTGCAACAGGTGGTTGAACGTAACAAAGAGCCTTTTTGTGCAATTCAATATTTGACATTTTAGAGTCAAATGGTAAAATTGCAAACTCGTTTTCAAAAACACCCTCTAAAATTCTTGTGCCACACATATATTCATTTGAATAAATAAGCGGAATTAAAAGGTGGTTGCCATTTACAGCAGAACCCATACAGCCTTTATTGAAAATTGCAAGACCTTTTTCGTTGTCACGAAGGCAAAGCCAGTAAATTCCATGAAAATATGTAGTATTATTGAATGATTCTTCAGGTGAAGCTTCAACATCTATGAGAATATCATCATTTGGGTACCAGTATTTTTCAGTTTTTCTTAAAGCGCCATTCCATTCTGAAATAGAGTAAGGCAAGTCACGGAACATTTTACGGTCTTTACTTAAATTTAAATTAAGTGAAAGGCAAAGCTTATCTTCGTGGTGGTGACCATTAAGGGTAAAAGGAACAGGTCGCCCCTGGGTTACATCGGTTCTGCCAATAAGCTCATTGTTAATTGTAAAGGTGGATTTGCAATCAATTCTCTTTGATTTACCAGAGAAACTCATTGTGAATTCAAAAGGAACACCAGCAATTTCACCTTTCTGTGTTGCAACAGCAGAATTATTAGATATTTCAACTGTCCATTCACCTTTTGAAGCAGAATCAACACCATTTATATTACCAGTGAAAAGCTCGCCTGTGCTGTTACCAATTAAAACCTTATCAGTAACAACATCTTTAATATGCGCAATACCTTCTTCGGTGAATTTAATTTTGTAGCAAGGTGTGGTAAGCTCGCCATTTTCTTTGTTATAGAAAAATAATTGATTTCTTTCAACATCAACATTTTTTAAAGTGAATCGTTTAATAGTAAACGGAGAAAGCTTTGCGAGGAAGCAAAGAGTCTTTTTACCATTTTTCTCGGTTATTTCACATTCGAGTTTTTTATCACCATCAAAAACAACAACATTGCTTTCCACCAAAATTTCTATGTACTCACAAACATCAAATGAATGATGGTTTATAGCAATTATCGAGTCGCCGTTTTTATCGGCAAAATTTTCTTTTATAAATTCGAGTGAATTATCTTTTACATATTGTGATGCATTTAAGGATGTTGGAATAAATCTCCTTGAAAGGTCTAAAAGACCACAAATTGTAACATCGTGGTGCTCTGCCGCGAGAATATATTTCCATGCTTCTTCACTTTTTTCTTCAAGAGATTTACCACCGAGAAGGCAAGATAATGCATTAAGTCTTTCGGCTTCAACAATGTTTACTTCACCTTGACGGCAACCATTAAAAATCTCGTTACCGCAATAACCCCAAGGCATCTGCACGTGAAAATCATTATCAGTTGTTCTGTATTCGTCTATTGGTTCACCATAAATAGACGGAATATCTTCAAGAAGAGCATATTCGTAATCATCGTGCTTTTCAATTTCAGCAGTAATTTCTTCAATAGGTTGTGTTAAATCGTCATATCTTGAAGCTAAAAGGGGTGAGTATTTTTTGAACATTTCTCTGAAATCTTCAAGAGAATAAAGGTCTGAATCAACTGGCCAACGCGACAAAATCCAATTATCAACTGTTGTGCAGTTGTAGCCTCTGCCTTGCTTATCGTATGTTGGTACTGCTGGAATCTCTGTTCCGTCTTTACCAATCCATTTGCCCCAGGCACTGTCGTAGGTTTTAGGGTAACCGTAACCCATAACGTGAGAACGTAAAAGTGCCGCTTTGTAGCCACAAAGAGAAATAAGCTGAGGTGTCTGGTTATTTAATGCGAATTCAGAAATAGAGTAAACATCAGGAGTTTTATTAAAAAATTGCAAGTTTGTTTTTACTGCATAAGAGAGCTGACGCGCATTTGACTCGTCATTTATTGTAAGCGACAATGGTTGACCATAAGTGGTAGCACCAAGACCAACTCTGTCAGGATACTTTTCTAATAATTTCTGTGTTAATCTGACAACCTCTTTATCGCACTTTGAGAATTCATCAAATGTGAAGGACTCATAGTCAAGCCCAATTCTAAGTTTTGGATATTTTTCTAACCACTCAAAAATCTTTAAAAGTCGGGGTTTCACTTCATCCTTCCAGAGAACATAACCACCATGGTCATAAGTTAAAATGTAGAGTTTCTCATTTTGCATAAAATCACCCTAGAAAAAATTATATATACATTATATCATTTTATAAAATAAATTAAATAATTAGTTGTTACAAAATTTTATGTGAATATATGTTGAATTTGCGAATTAAAAACTCCGGATGCAAGGACATCCGAAGCTTTAAATCAGGATTTTTTAGGTTTGAATTTTTTAATGATGATTATCCCACCGACAATAAAAGCGATGCCTATAAGAATCTGAAAGATTGAAAGAATCAGAGCAAAACCTGATATTGAATCAAAGAAATTAAACTCTAAAAAAGGTGCTATGGTAAAAATGTTTATAACAATTCTGTAAATTCCAAAAAGTATTAAAACAATGCCAGAAAGCCAGCCGTATTTTTTAAAGAATGTGCCAGATTTATTAGAAATATTATCTACACAATCATCAATTCTGTCAGCATACTTGTCAAGCACAGAAACACTTGGTGAGTCGCTTTGTTGCAAAAACTCAGCTTTGTTTTCATCTAAAAGAAAATCAACTGTTACATTAAAGGTATCGGCAAGTGCTTTTAGTTTTGTAATTTCGGGTAGAGCGTCGCCTGTTTCCCATTTACTTACTGCCTGACGTGAAACGCCGATTTTTTCAGCTAATTCTTCTTGAGAAAGTCCATTCTTTTTTCTGTATAAAGTTATTTTTTCATATAATTTCATAAAAATCCCCCTTGTGTGATTTATTCACTATAGAAAATATATCACATAAGAGGATTGTTTACAATAAAGTTTAGTTGGAATTTTAGCAACCAGTGGTTGCAAGGAGAAAAAAGAGCGAATTATTCCGTATCGCTTTCTGCTTCAACAGACTCGTCTACATTATCTGATTCTTCTGATTCTTCTCTTACTCCATTTTCTTCGGTCGCTTCAGGTATTTCAGGTGATTCGATTTCTTTTTCTTTCAAAGCTTTTGAAATTTTGAAAAGTTCACCCGATATCCAGAAGCATATAACAAGCTGAGGAATTAACATAATCATAAGAATGTAGGTATATATTTCATTATCAATATTAATAACAGTCGATATAAAAAGTGAAAATGTTAATACCGTATGGAGTATAACAGTTGCAGTTCTTAAATTAAGGAGCCTTTTCTGCTTGTGCTCTTCAATATCGAGTGAAGCAATGTTTGTGATAAGCTGAAAATGGAAATAAATTGTAATGATGCTGAATACAAGGCTTATAACAGAAAGATTTAATTCGGCACCTGCAATTTTAAGTACCCATTCTAATATATTCCAAACGCCTATAGCAATACCAAAGGGCTTAAGCAGTTGTGCAGACTTTTCTTTTTGAGAAAGTATAGGTAATACTGAAACAATAAGAAAATATCCGAGCCAATCGGGTAATATATCAATTACCGAAATATTAATGTGTAAATATATAAGAATATAACTTATAGCGATTTTTTTTATTGCAGAAGGAAGTGTTTTAGTCTCCATTTATATCCACCTCCACAGTAAATGTGTCTACAAGCTTACCATCAACATAAACTGCAATTTTGCGGTTTGAATTGTAACCCTCCATAAGCTTTTTGTAGTCGTAGTTACAGTCAGTTTCGTTGATGCTTATGGTTTTGTCCCATTCTCTACCGTTATTTACACTGTGGCTGCTTTTACCACTGCCGTCAGTGGAGGAGCTATTAAAATCAAGAGAAGAGCCAGTTGTTGCTTCAAATTCGGTATCGAGGTCTGCAGTGTACTCCATAGATACACGCTCAACTTCTTTGTAATCGTCACCTTCATAAGTATAGATGTAGTTTGTTTCAATAATGCAACGATTGAAATCTCTGCTGAGGTTTACGTTGTTATCATAATTTATACAGCCTGTAAAGAATGGTGTATCCTGAGAGTCTTTAGAATCATAAGCTATTGTGTAAACAGATGAGGTTTTAACTGAAAGCGTGCCGTTTTCGCCTTGCTTAGTATCTTCAAAGAGTATGGGTGCATCCTCTTCCAAACAGTTTATCTGTAATAAAGGTGATGCATCAAGATAACTTTTAGTGTGTTTTCGCTCACCGGTTTCTCTTACTACCCAAAAGTTATTTTCCTTGAATATTTCAATTGGTACAAAAAGAGTATCACCAAAGCCAAGCTCCTCGTTTTTGGAATAACCTTCAACATCTTCTTCGTATATGCTGAAAACGAGAACAGCAGAATATTTATCTTCATCGGTTTTTATGAGGTTAAATACAGAGAAAGGACGACCCTCAGAATAATAAATATCTATATTGTTATCTGTAAGAAAATAACTGTCAAAATTATTTATTATTTCCTGATGATTTTCCACAGGAGAAGTGGCAAGTAACATTATACCGCTATCATCCATAAGTGCTTTTGCGTAAGTATCAATTGCACCAGCAATGGTAGTAGGGCGATTTATCCTCACATAAGCTAAAGCTTTCTGATATTCATATTCATTTTGTGGGAAGTATATATTGTTATCCGCAGAAAAGCCTGCATTAACAAACAGACAGGGTAAAGAAAGTATAATAGCAATGCAAACACTTACAAGTGCCATACCTTTAGGGTATTTCTTGAACCTTACAATAGCCTCAATTCTTCTGGAAATATTTTTACCACCGTTTGAAACAGAAGTTGTTCCTGGCATACGAGCGTATTTTTGGTTAACCTCATTAAGTAGCAGAACACCGTAATCTCTGCGTTCTTCGCCCTCAAGCTTTTCAAGAACTCGCTGGTCGCAAAGCATTTCCATATCGTTACCGATAATGTTAAAAATGTAATGCATAAATGGGTTGCACCAATGTAAGCAACGAAGCAAGCACCATAATATATTCTGGAGAGAATCAAAGCTTTTAAGATGCATAATTTCGTGCAACAGGATTTTTTCATCAGTTTCTCTTTCAGCTGGTAAAACAAGAACTGGTGAAAAAATACCACATATAAAGGCACTGTTAATGCCCTTAACAGATATAATTTTAATGTTTTTTATCTTGTTTTCAGAAAGAATATGTTGCAATTCTTGTATTTTTTCTGGTGAAATGTCGTCACCTTTTTTTAAAATCAGGCGAAGCCTTATATAAGAAAATAAATAAAAGCACAAAAAAGCAATAACACCCAAAATGTAAATTATAAATAAAATATCTGTAATGCTTTTTGGTGCAGAACTGATATAAGGAATAGTGCTTGAAACATCAGTTGCTATAAGTGGGTGAGTATAAGCCGAGCTAAGAAAATTTTCAACGTAGCTTTTTAGCATTTCAAGATAAACGCCAAAAGGCAACAGTACTAATTTATCTGCTTTTACAGGCATAAAAATTCTTAGTATTAGTAAAACCCATATTCCGTATTGCCAACGAGGTGTAAGTTTATCTTTAAAAATATTTTTTACAATAAGAATAAGACCTGCTACAAGACTTACAGAAATAGTCTGAAGAAGAAACTCCCAAATATTTACCATGCTTATACCTCCATTTCATCAAGAAGCTTTTTTAATCTTTCAACTTCTTGCTTTGAAATAGGGGATTCTTTAAGAAAAGCAGCAATAAGGTCAGATGTAGCACCGGAATATACTTTAGTTAAAAGTTCATCTCTCTCGTTTTTTGCACATTTTTCACGACTTACTGCAGCAGAATATGGAGTTTTGCTACTGCGGTCAATGTTAACAAGACCTTTTGTTTCCATTCGGTTAAGATATGTAAAAACTGTGTTTTTGCTCCATCCATTAATCTCATTAAGTGTAGAGGCAATGCTTTTAAGAGCAAAGCTTTCTCCCTGCCAGAGAACTTCCATTACAGACCATTCAGCCTCAGATAGTTTCATAATAATTCCTCCGTATGATTTAATCATTCTAAGTTTACTACAGCTGTAGTATGTTTTTATCTTACACTTGTAGGAAGAATTTGTCAATAGTAAATATGAGGTTTTTGTTGTAGTTGAAAATAAAACGGGAGAGAGGGGGGTTCAAGCCTACCTGTTTTCTGACATAAAAAAAGAACCTACACAAAAGTGTAAGTTCTTTATTTGGTGCGGGTGTTCATAACGGACTTGATAAAAATACATTGAAATACCGACAGAGACACACATATTTTTCATCCACACATTTGTGCATTTCAAAGTTTCTTCGTAAAATAAAATTACAGAAACGAGGAAACAAGATTATGTCAAGATTTATTGAAGAATTCTATTACGGTAACATTGATCCCCAAGCAAGAAGCACGAAGCAGAACAAGACAGTTCAGAAGCAAATGGAAGTCCTAATGCTCAATGAGGAGTTCCTAACAGAAGCACTTACGGGAGAAAACAAAAAGAAGTTTCTTGACTTCTGTAATGCTTGGAGCATCGTCAACGGAGAATCGAATCTCGATAGCTTTATTATGGGATTTCGATTGGGAGCTAACTTTGCATACGATACTTTTGTATCAACCGAAGCGCCGTTTAAGGATTTACTAAAGGAGTGAAAGATATGTCAAAGAAGTATTACATAGCTCTTGATGATTACGAGAGAGGAACAATTATCAATTGCCTCAACGAAAAGCGAAACAATCTTATCGCAGACGGCAAATTTACCGATGCAGTTGACGAAGTGTTACTTAAAATCATTAACGCAAAACAAAAGAAGTTCAACGTGGTTTACAAGGAGGCTTAATTATGGAAAAGCGTATTTACAATGAACAGACGGGTATTAGCTACACTTTGCAAGGCGATTATTATTTGCCCGATCTTGCACTCCCCGAACAAGAAAATAAACCAATCGGTTTGTGGGGACAACGACACTTGCGGTATATCAAGCAACACCACAAGGTGCGATACACAAATCTGCTGACAAGCGGTAAGTTAAACGGCTATCTCGCTGACATTGATAAGCAAGCTGAGGATATGTTTTTTCGGCTTGCAAAACAGATGGCAGAGCGTGAGGGTGTGACCGAACAACTCAAAGCGGATGACCAAATGGAGTGGGTTGCTCGAATGAATAACATCCGCAATAGAGTTGCTGAAATTATAAACAGTGATTTGATTTACATGTAATTAAGTGGGAAGAAATCTTGATAAAAGGTTTCTTCCCACTTTTGTTATATCACGAATTCAAAGCATTATATTGACATATCGTGATTTTTCGTTTATAATAGATGATATTATGAAGGAGGCGCAAAAATGGCTGTATGTTATGATAATTTATGGAAGTTGCTTATTGATAAGAAACTCAAGCGAACTGATTTAAAAGAGCTTTGTGGAATTAGTAGTAATGTCTTGGCTAAGCTAGGAAAAAACGAGCCCATTTCTATGGAATCATTAGAGAAAATCTGTGCATCCCTTGGTTGTCGAATAGAAGATGTTATGGAATTTGTTGAATTATAATATAAAAACGAAATTAACAAGAGGAGCTTAACTAAAATGGCTAATAAAAAAGCAGTTATAAATACTGTTCCGATTATTGATACAATCATAAACGGGGATAGTATAACATATATGGCGTCATTACCTGATAATTGTGTAGATCTAATCATTGCCGACCCCCCTTATAATTTGTCCAAAGGAGGAGATTGGAAATGGGATAATAGTATAGCGTTAAATGGTATGGGTGGAAATTGGAACAAGGTAATGGAATCTTGGGATAATTTTACCCTTGAAACTTATTATCAATTTACTTTTGCATGGTTACAAGAAGCACAGAGAATATTGAGACCAACTGGATCTATGTGGATTTTTGGAACATATCACAATATTGGCGTAATTAATTTAATCTGCCAAATACTTAAGATTGAAATAATCAATGAAGTTATTTGGTATAAAAGGAATGCTTTTCCCAATTTATCTGGTCGACGTCTTACTGCTAGTCACGAAACAATATTATGGTGCAATAAAGGTGGCAAAAAAAGAGAGTATTATTTTGATTACGAATTTTCAAAAAATGGTAACTTTGTTGGAGATGGCTTGAAAGCCCCTGAAAAGCAGATGCGTACTGTTTGGGATATACCAAATAACAAAGAAAAAGAGGAATTAAAATACGGGAAGCATCCCACGCAAAAACCGATTAAAGTCTTAAGTAGAATAGTAAAACTTTCATGCAAAAAGGGTGATGTTGTTTTCACACCTTTTGCTGGTTCAGGTAGTGAATGTGTTGCTGCAAAACAGTGTGGTCGACATTATTTGGGAGTTGAACTTGAAGAAGAATATGTAAATATAGCTCTCGACAGATTATCTCACACAAAAGCTGAAAATGAGCAACTTTCATTGTTTGAAACTAAAAAAACGGAGGAATAAATATGTTTCAGCCAGTAATTAAATGGAGTGGTAGCAAAAGAACACAATCTGAAACAATTTGTTCTTTTCTTCCGGATGAATTTGACACTTACTTTGAGCCATTTATAGGTGGTGGTTCAATGCTATATGCCGTTAATCCATCAAAAGGGATTTGTGGAGATATATGCGAACCATTGATTTCACTATGGAATCAAATAAAAAACTCCCCTGCTGAATTAGCAGAGGAGTATAGGGTGCGTTGGGAAAGATTACAAAAAGATGGCTATGAAGTGTATTATGAAATTAGAGATAATTATAATAGAACTCATAAACCAGAAGATCTTTTGTTTCTTTCTCGAACTTGTGTAAACGGCTTGATTCGTTTTAATTCAAATGGTGACTTCAACAACTCCTTCCATCATACTAGGAAAGGAATTGAACCTGAAAAATTAAAAAGAATTATTGAAGACTGGTCTCTACGAATCCAGACATCTACATTTACTGCAGATGATTATGAAAAAACCACTGCAACTGCAACTAAAAAAGATCTTGTATATCTAGACCCACCATATTTTCATACCAAAGGTAGATATTACGGAACAATTGACTTTGATAGGTTCTTTGCATATCTTGATTCGCTCAATTCAAGAGGGGTTAAATATATTTTATCTTTTGATGGAATTCGTGGCGATAGTGATTACACCGTAAAATTGCCTAAAGAACTTTACAAGCGACACGAACTAATTGCTTCAGGCAATTCAAGTTTTAAAAAAGTGATGGATAAAGAAAATCAACAGGTGTATGAATCGTTATATCTCAATTGGTGATTTATGAAAGAGTAATATACGGAGAATAGGCTCTGCCGAGCAAATAACTCTTTAATATCTCTGTTTTTCTAGAAGATGTAACTATTTCAATATTCCATCCGCATTCTCTTGGTTCAAGAATAAACAACATATCGCAATTGCTATGTTCGAAGACGATGTCATTTCTTTGTGATGTGCTTTTTAAATAGGCAGCAGCAGATATCGTTTCGAAGGAAGAAAATTCTAAATACTGATCGGAGCGCTCCCAATTTCCTATAGTGGGAATAAAGTCTCGCTCAACATTCGGTATGTAATCCATTAAGCTGCGGATATAGTTTTTGAGACCTGAGCCAACATCTGTTTCTAGATCAAACGATTTTTCTTTAGATTCAATTGATAACAATAAAGGCTTTTCGAACACATCAAACAACTCGATAATATGATCAGGACGTTTTCCGTCGATATCACCGCTTACCCTTGGAAGGGAAAGCCACCTATATTCTTTATTGTTATGAATCACAGAAAAGCCGCTCCAATCACCACCTGGTGGGTTGCACATACCTTCAAAACAATACCTCTTCATTATGTGTGAAAAAAGGAAATGAATTCCTGTGTCAACATCGTCTTCATGATATTCTGTTGGTACGCTTGAAAACAACCTCTGTGTAAGGGTATTGTTCAAGTCATCCCTAGCTGAATATTCGTTCTTTAATGTGGTTGTATTTACTAATGCACAAGCATCCAATATAGGACCCGACAAAATAGGTACATCAAGTGCAACGTAATTGCTCAAAGCAAGTATTGATTTCCACAGACCATTAGCGTTTGCCAATCTGTGTGGTTCGTTTAAAAGTCTTACATAATTGTTGTAGATTACAGGTCCATACAAATATGTCATTACTTCAACATCCGTTGCGGACAACATAGTTGCCAAAGGAAGTAACCCTCTATCAGGTCGATTGTCATCGCCACGTGGTTTAAATCCCTTTATTAAGCACAGCACTAAGTGCTTATTTGTAGATGCAATCAATGCAATTGTATCATCATTAAATTCCGGATAAAGTCGCTTTAATCCTCTAGCGAAAGCGGGACGCTGATTTGCTGGGATGATGCCGAAGGGAAGGTCACGAGAGGCTAGACCAACACTAACCCCGTCAATCAAAGATAAAACATCTTCTGATTTTCCGTGATGGCCTCTAGCGGTGATGGTTTTATGGAAATTAAATGTGGAGTTTTCATTTGCGAAATCAATAATATCTAATGGGCTATTATATAAATCAATCCATTGTTGCTGGGTGAAGTTTGTGTTTGGATTGGAACCATTGGATAAAAACAGGACAACATTCATGTTTTTACGCAATATTGTTTCCTCAACCTCATCGGTATCAATGCCAAGCATTTTACGAATAATGTATTCTTTTAACTCGTTTTCTCCAAAGTCATCTTCGTCAAAGCTAACAAGAGATCTATCTTTTGATTTATCAAATTCCTCGGATTTAATATAAACCTGGGCAACAAAGATTTCGGTGTTTTTTGTGAAGTTTATATAACTATATGGAACTGCAGGATTAGGAAAACGCAATGCTTTTCGAGCTCTTGTTCTACTATCAAGTTCATATTTGACAAAATCTACAATGTAGAGATATGGACATCCGGCCCTTCCGGTGGAAAAAGCTCTTCCGCTTCGTTGCCATGCTTGATTTCCAGCTTGTAAAGCACTACAAAACTCAACTGCAAAAAGTATCGTTTCACTTTCATTTTCAACTTTTGTAATAATCGCATCAGGCGTTTCGTCAAGGAATGATCCGTTTCTTTTCAATGTTCTGAATATATTATCTTGCCAACGATGTCTGCCTGATTTATTAAAACCGGGTAGCAATTCTAGACGCCAGAAGTGTTCGGTGCCTAAATATGTAAAATTCATTTCGATGTTTATTGTGGATGGCGAAATAAGCGATGTTGAAAATGTGTGCGGATTAAGTTCCTCTTGAATTAGTCGTGCGATTCTTTCACATTCAACAATATTGTCGCCGTGAATCCTAAACACACTCATATAACTACCCCCTTTACTCGTTTATAAACAACTTATAGGTCTCAATTCCAAGAGCATCAGCTATTCTTTGAATATTCTCCAAAGAAATACTTCTGCGATAGCATTCAATAGCACTTATATAAGTACGATGCATACCGCACTTATCAGCAAAAGCTTCCTGAGATATGCCCAAAGCAGTACGGTATTTCTTTAAGTTGGTGCCAAAAACTTTTACAATATCCATAGTTGCAATCCTCCTAATAACATATTATAATATAATTGAACACTATAAGTCTACATACAATAAGTATCTAAAAAGGATGTATAAAAATGATTAAATCCATTGAAATGAAGAATTGTGCAACATATCCGGTTGAAGGGGTTACTATTGATAACTGCCAAAGAGTAAACTTCTTTTACGGACCTAATGGCAGCGGTAAATCAACGATCAGTAATTTTTTGTACAATCAGACTGCTCCTCAATATGCATCGTGCGAGATAAAATGGGAAAATGATACCCCCACAGACATTGTTGTTTATAACCGAGATTTTCGTGCCCGCCATTTCAAAGAAGATATTGCAGGTGTGTTTACTTTAGGTGAAGCGACAATCGAGGATATTAAAGCTCTTGATGAAATGAAAAAAGAGCGAGACAAAAAGCAAGAGGAATACATCAGTAGAACAAATAGCTTGAACAAGAAAATTGCTGAAGAACAAACGCATAAGGATAAATTCAGGGATACTGTTTGGAATGTTGTTCTCAAACAAAATGAAACTGATTTTCAAGAGGCGTTTAGTGGGTTCAGGAGCAACAAAGAAAAGTTTCGAGATGAAGTTATGAAAAGATATAAAAAGTCTCATTCTTCAAGCGAAACGAGAGAGTCATTGCAAAAGCGTTCTAACACTCTATTTTCAAATAAACCTGAAAAATGTGATGCTATTAACATATCTGTTTCTCATTTGATTTCTGAACTTGAGTCCATCGAGCAGGATTTGATATGGGAAAAAGTAATTGTAGGAAACAAAGATGTCCCAATTTCTAAACTTATTGACTTTCTTGACAATGCGGATTGGGTTAATAGAGGACGTTCGTATATCAGTGAAACCGGTATATGTCCTTTTTGTCAACAAAAAACTATTACATCGGATTTAGAACAACAACTAAATTCTTTCTTTAGTGGTGAATACGAGAAAGACATAGATCGGATTAAAGAGTTAATTGAGAAGTATAAAACTGCCTCTGATTTATTGATTTCACATTTATCAAATATAACACGAAATGATATTGCGGCAAGTATTGGAAATTTAGATATTTCGAAATATAACACTTTGTTAGATGCGTTGAAAGCGCTATTTACAAGCTCACTAACAGAAATGTCTTCAAAAGAAAAAGAAGCGGGCAAGAAAATAACTTTGGTTGATAGTTTATCAAAAGCAAAAGTTTTGTTGGATATGATTTCAACAGCTAATGGTAATATTGCTATCCACAACAAGATGGTTGATAATTACAACGACGAAAAGAAGGCTTTAGTGGATGCTGTTTGGGAATTCCTAATGGATGAACAAGAAGCGTTGATAAGTGGATATATTAATGATTTATCAAACTTCGAAAAAGCAAAATCAGGAATACAGAAGGGCATCACCCAGTGTAAAGAGCAATTGGATGAACTTGATAACAAAATTTTCGAAGCGGGGAAAAACATTACAAGTGTACAACCTACCGTAGATGAAATTAATCGTTCCCTAAAATCCTACGGCTTCACAAACTTTCAAATCGTTCCCTCACCAACAAAAGAGAACTCTTATCAAATTCAACGTATGGATGGAACTCTTGCCACAAATACACTTAGTGAAGGTGAAGAAACTTTTATATCATTCTTGTATTTTCTTCAGTTTGCCAAAGGCTCAATAGATGCTGCTAAAGTATCATCTAAAAAGATATTAGTTTTGGATGATCCCATTTGTAGTCTTGATAGCACTGTATTGTACATAGTAAGTTCAATGGTGAAATCATTGATTAAGGAGATTCGAGATGGCGTTTCTGATGTTGAGCAAATTTTCATTCTTACCCATAACGTGTTTTTTCATAAGGAAGCTTCGTTTGTAGATGGAAGAACAAAAATATTAAATGATGTCAATTACTGGATCATTAGCAAGGATAATAATATTTCCTCAATAAGAGCTTTCGAAAAGAACAACCCGATAAAAACATCATACGAACTTCTATGGCAAGAACTAAAGACAAATACAAATGCATCATTAGTAACAACTCAAAATATAATGCGACGAATTCTTGAAAACTATTTTAGTATATTAGGAAAAGACATTGATGAGAGAATTGTCAATTCATTTGATACTACAGAAGATAAGATGATATGTCGTTCGTTGATTAGTTGGATTAACGATGGTTCTCATTCTATCCCTGATGATTTATATATTGATAGTTACACAGATTCCATTGATCGTTATAAAGAAATCTTCAAAGAGATTTTTATTAAAATGGATCATAAAGCACATTACGATATGATGATGAGTTAAAATAACGGGCAACGCCATTGTGTTGCCCGTTATTCTTTAAAAAGTGTTCGTGTTGCGACAAAAACCACTTGACAAACGAATGTTCTATCGTGTATACTGAAATACCCTCTTAGTGGGACTACAATTAAATAAATTACGTAAAATCACAAAGTTATTGAAGAAGCGACGACTAAAGGTCGGATAAAGTCTGCGGTATACTAAGCGAAAATATCGCCGCTTTCCTCGTAGCATTTCAGCATCGTTGGCGGAGGAACAAGCGAATAACGGTCTCGACTTTGAATCTCAAAGCCGGTTACATCTGA
>CALFTN010000003.1 GCA_937916395.1 uncultured Clostridia bacterium
TTACACCTTCATTATTTCCAAAACCATCCATTTCAACAAGCAACTGGTTAAGTGTTTGCTCTCTTTCATCGTGGCCACCACCCATACCAGCACCTCTGTGACGACCTACAGCATCAATTTCATCAATAAAAATGATTGCAGGAGCACTTTTCTTAGCCTGGTCAAAAAGGTCACGCACACGTGAAGCACCAACACCAACATACATTTCAACAAAATCAGAACCTGAAATTGAGAAGAATGGAACATCAGCTTCACCTGCAACGGCTCTTGCTAAAAGAGTTTTACCTGTACCTGGAGGGCCCACTAAAAGAACACCCTTAGGAATTCTTGCACCGAGCTCGGTAAACTTTTTAGGGTCTTTTAAAAACTCAACAATTTCTTGTAATTCTTCTTTTTCTTCATCGGCACCTGCAACCTTATCAAAGGTTGTTTTTCTTTTTTCATCAGCACCAAATTTCACTCTTGCTTTGCCAAAGCCCATAGCCCTGTTATTTTCACTTGAGATGGAGTTACCCATCTTCTTCATAAACATAACACCTAAAACTATGGCTACTCCAACACAAAGAATAACAGGAATAAACTGGAGCCACATTGAATACGACGCACCAGAAACATAGTCAAACTTAACTGCTTTGTCAGGATTTGCACGATTAAATTCAATAACTGTTTCGTGAATGTCATTAACAAACATCGAAACATTTGGCACAGAATATCTGCCTGTAGAACCATCATTTAAAGTATAGGTAAGAGCACCTGTGCCTATGTTAAGCTCATACTCGCTTACCTTGCCTTCATCGAAAAGCTCTATTACTTGATAATACTCTAGTTTTTCGGTTGTAGCAGAACCAGAATACCAATAAATAAGCCCCATTACAATAAGTGGAATAAGGATGTATGGTATGACTGCTTTAACCTTGTCATTAATTTTAATAGTAAGTCACCTACTTATACGAAATTTAATTTCAAAATTCAAATATAAATAAAACTAAATATATTAGTTATTATTCTCATAAACCTCTTCTTTAAGAACACCTATAAATGGCAAATTTCTGTAATATTCAGAATAATCAAGTCCGTATCCTACAATAAATTCATTAGGAACTAAGGAACCGACATAATCTGCCTTTATATCTGCCTCACGTCTTTCTGGTTTATCAAAAAGAGTACAAATTCTTATAGAAGCTGGCCTTCTTGCTGACAGGATATCTCTTATATAATAAAGAGTTTTACCACTATCTAAAATATCTTCTATAATTATAATATCTTTTCCTTGAATATCATTATCCAAATCTTTGTTAATCTTAACTCTGCCAGAGCTTTCTGTGCCGTTGCCATAGCTTGAAACAGCCATAAAATCGATATTACAAGGCACATCAATCTCTCTCATAAGGTCTGCCATAAAGATAACAGAGCCCTTTAAAATACCAATTAAAAGCACATCCTTACCCAAATAATCAGCAGTAATTTCTGCGCCTAATCTTTTAACAATAGCTTTAAGCTCATTTTCATCAATAAGCACTTTTTTAATATCATCTTTCATTTTTGGTAAAACCATACTTCTCGCCCTTTACAGACAAAATATTTTTTGTATTTTCTGTTTTGGCATTATTTTTATTAACACCAAAACCAAAAACCCACACAACTCCGTTATCATCAGAAATAACCGGAATTTTATCTCTTTCTTTCTTTGGAACACTTTCTTCAATAAAAAGCTTCTTAAGTGTTTTTGTAACACTTCTTTTAGAAAGTTTGATTTTATCGCCCTCTTTACGGGTTCTTAAAATCAAATTTCCATTTATTGTATCACAATCTATTAAATTATCCAATAGTAAATCATTAAATTTTTGTGAAGTTTCTAAAAAATATTCACCTTTTACTGTAAAATCGCCAAAAACCACATCGAAATTTTCATTTTTTTCAAGTATGAATTCTTGTTTTATACAATCATTATTATTGTCATTTTTAAAAAATTTCAAAACATTATTTTTACTTTCACAATAACAATTTTTGTAAAGCTGAATTTTAGAATTTTCATTGATACAATTTAAAACTGCATTTACTTTTTTACTATCAGGTAGCTCTTGTGAAAAGTTATTTATCGCTTTTATAATCACCCTGTTTTTTATCGACGGATGTAACTCATTTATAACTTCTGCGTTATATGAAAACTCATTAATTTCTGCAGTTTTCAAAGCATTTTCTGCTACAGAATCAAGATAACTGTTATCAAGCCTTACACTTTCTGAAAAACGTGTGAATGCTTCAACAACCTGAGAATTAACCTTTTCAAGTTCGGGTAAAACATTGTGACGAATTCTGTTTCTTGTATAATCAATAGTCAGATTTGTACTATCTGTTACAAACATTAAATTATTTTCTTTACAATAAGCTTCAATCTCGTTACGGCTACAGAAAATGAGTGGTCTTATTATATTCTCTCTTTTAGGTGGAATACCTTTAGCACCAGAAAGCGAAGAGCCACGTGTAATATTGAAAATAACAGTTTCTAAATTATCGTTACTGTTGTGAGCAGTAGCAATAACAGTATTCTCATTTTCACAAAGCGACTCCCAGAACTCATAACGAATTCTTCTGCCGGCTTCTTCTACAGTTTCGCCGGTCAGTTTAGCTTCTTTAATACAATCAGCTTTAAGAAGCTTGAAATTCACTTTGAGAGCTTCTGCAAAGTTCTTTGAAAAGAGTGCATCCTGTTCAGCCTCTTCGCCACGTATGCCGTGATTAATATGAGACGCAACAAGATTTAATCTATATTCATCTTTTAAAGTATAAAGAACATGCAAAAGACATACAGAATCTGCCCCACCAGAAAGTCCGACCACAACTGTGTCAACATTCTTTAGCATTTCATATTCCTGTATCGCCTTTTTCACTTTTGTAAGAACCAATGAAGTATTAATACTCATCACGATACTCCAGAGTTGAGAAGAGTGTAAACTGACCGTCCCAGTGAAGCTTAATTCTTTCGGTAGGACCGTGACGGTTTTTAGCAACGTCAACATCAGCCTGTGACATATCTACCTCTTCTGCATTTTGTTTATCGTTTTTATAATAACCCTCTCTGTAAAGCATCATAACAATATCAGCATCCTGCTCAATAGAACCAGAGTCACGAAGGTCTGAAAGCATTGGTCTGTTTGATGCTTTACCATTCTTTTCAGGTCCACGAGAAAGCTGACAGCAAACTACTACAGGAATTTTCAAATCCTTTGCAAGAAGCTTTAAGCTACGTGTAATTTCTGTAATTTCCTGAACACGATTTCCCTTAATATTTTTATCTGCAGTCTGCATAAGACCCAAATAGTCAATTATGATACAATCAACGTTTTTCATTCTTCTGATTTTCGCCTTAATTTCAGGAACGGTAATTGTAGAAGTATCGTCAAAATAAAGCTCACATCTGGAAGCAAGTAAATTGGTAGCCTCTGCAAGACGTTGCCACTCTGCCTGACTTATGTTACCTGAACGAAGCTTATTGCTTTCAACACGAGCTTCAGTCGAAAGCACACGTGATGCTAACTGCTCGTTTGACATTTCTAATGAGAAGAAAACAACCTTTTTACCAGTCATACCTACATTACGTGCAATATTGAGAGCAAAACTGGTTTTACCCATTGCAGGTCTTGCACCAATAAGAACAAGGTCAGAACGGTTAAGACCTGAAATAATTTCATCAAGCTTCGAAAATCCAGTAGGAATACCTTTAAAATCTTCTGCATTTTCAGAAGTAATATTTGAAAGCGTAGGATAAACCTCGTTTGTAATAACATCACTAAGACGCTGAATTGAGCTTGTTGATTTACCCTTGCGCAAATTATAAATACTTTGCTCTGCTGATTCTAAAAGAATATCTGCTTCAACACCAGAAGAAGCTGAATCTATAGTATCCTGAGAAATATCAATAAGTCTTCTTATGTAGAAATTATCCAGAACAATTTTGCAGTAGTTTTCAACATTGGCAGTTGATGGAACCGACTGTGCCAACTGTGCTAAATAATTCTTACCTGTTTCTTCATCAAATACACCCTGCTCTTTCAAGCGTTCCAAAATAACGAGAGCGTCAATTCTCGAGCCTAAGGTATCAAGCGTAACCATTATTTTAAAAATATCCTTATGCTGTGGATAATAAAACGCTTCAGGTGTAATTATAGAAATAACACGACTAAGACAATCAGGGTCAATTAAAACTGAACCCAGGATTGCCTGTTCTGCTGTAAAGCTGAATTTATCTTTATAAATATCAGCATTAGTTGTTGTTAACTCTTTTTCTGCCATATTTTTCACTCTAACTCTAATTTTATTATAATTCTGTAACCTGCACTTTAAAATCTGCTGTTACTTTAGGATGAAGCTTAACTTGTGCATTATATGTGCCAAACGCCTTAATATCATCAACGATAATCTTGCGTTTATCTGCAGTGATACCAAACTTTTTATTTACTTCGACTGCAATTTCTTTAGCAGTAATTGAGCCAAACAACTTGCCGTTCGCACCACCCTTTGCTTTAAGGGAAACAGTTTGTCCGTTAATTTTTTCTGCATTAGCTTTTGCAGCCTTTAACTCTTCATCTGCCTTGAATTTTTCTGAAGACTCTTTGTTTTTGAGTTCAGACATAAGCTGAGCGTTAATTTCACTCGCTAATTTTCTTGGAAAAAGAAAGTTTCTTGCATAACCTTCAGATACGCTTACCTTTTCGCCTTTTTTTCCAAGACCTTTTACATCACTGTTTAATACTACGTCCATTTTTTATACCTCTACTTTTCTTCGTAATATTCATCTATTGCACTCTTTAATTTTTCTAGTGCTTTTTCAAAAGATACATCCTCTAACTGACAGGCAGCCATTGTGCTGTGACCACCACCGCCTAATTTTTCGGCAATGAGTTGAACATTCTCTTCGCCTAAAGAACGTGCTGAAATATTAATCAAATCATCTTTTATTTTTGAAATTACAAATGATGCTTTAACACCACTTATATTAAGCATATCATCAGCCGCTTTTGCTGTAATAACTCTTATATTCTCAATTTTTTTATCTGCTATTGAGATTATGCAGTTTTTATAAGTTATAGCATTTTTAATTATATCGTTTTCACCATTTATCTGCTCAACATTAACAGCGAAAAGTTTTTTTACTTCAACTGTATTTGCACCATTCTGCTTTAAGTATGCCGCTGCTTCAAAGGTTCTGGAAGATGTTTTTAAAACATAATCCTTTGTATCAAGCACAATACCTGCTAAAAGAGCAGTTGCAATTTCTGGTGGCAAGGTAATCTGAGTTGTCGAATATTCTATAAGCTCTGACACCATTTCACAAGTAGATGAAGAAAGTGGTAAATGATAGAAAATTTCTGCACCATCTATATAATCTGCATTTCTTCTGTGATGGTCAATAATTATTTTTTTGCCACCATCTGAGAAGACTGGTTCACTTTCTAAAAGATTTTCAACATGAGTATCCACAACAATTACAAGTGTTTTGCTGTCGCAGAAGCGTTTACCTTCATCATGGTCAACAAATCTATCGTAACCGCTGTCTTTAAGATATTTAATCAACGGGCCGGCAAGAGATTTTTTCTCATCTATTACAACCTTTGCATTTACACCGTTAGCTCTGCAGAAATATTCCATAGCAACCGAAGCACCCACAGAGTCATTATCTGAAAACTTGTGACCCATAACAACAACTTTATTGTGCCTTTTAATCTCACTTAAAATATTTGCAGAGGTCTGCCTTGGAGAAACCTTTGAAGTCGCGTTATCAAGGTTTGCCCTACCTCCGAAAAATGTGTAATCTTCATTACTGAATACAACACACTGGTCACCACCACGACCTAATGCAAGTTCCAATGAACGCTTAGCCTGATTTTCACAGTCTAAAACATCCTCACCAGTGCCCACACCAATAGAAAGTGTAGCACCCATTTCTATATTGTCATATTTATATTCTCTTACAGCGTTAAGAACTTCAAACTTCTCTTTACAAAGCTCATCGAGACCACGTTTTTCACCAATTACCAAAAATCTGCCTTCTGCAGTCTTTTTGAAAACAACACTATGTTTTTCAAGCCACTTTTCAAGTAAGCTTTCAATACCACTGGTAATAGACGCAAACTTACTGTCAGAGTATTTTCTGTAGAGAACATCAATATTATCAACAAGAATATGCATAACATAAGGTCTTGTTTCAAGGTACTCTCTTTCTGTTGTCTTGAAATATGTATCATCAAGGAAATAAAGAGCAAGTAATTTTTCATTATTTTCCTTGAATTTTGTTGAGAAAACTGTGTAAAGACGCTCGTTATATTCTATACATACAGATTCTTCGTTTGAAAATTCGTCAAATGAGAATTTTTTAAAGCAATCTGTAATTCTGAATTTACTGATATCGCCATCCTGCAAAAGTTCAGAAACAAAGAGCTTATTATACCACAAAACCACACCAGCTGAATTACAAAGCACACATGGAAGTGGAAAAGAATCAATATTTTTACTATCACCTTTCAGTGATTTGTTGAGTTGCTTTACATATCTTTTTGTTGTAATTATGCTATAAGCTGAATAAAAAATGGAAAGAAGCAAAACTATAACAAAACCAAAAAAAGCCGCTATCGCACCCTTTTTATCTATAAACAAATAACCGAATCCTGCAACAAGAAAAATTATTGCTGATAAAAAGCCAACAGGATTCTGAAATAAAAAACTTTTAAACTTCATATTCTTTCTCCTCAGAACAAATTGAAATTTAATAAACTTCCATAATTATCGGTAAAATCATAGGACTGCGCTTTGTTTTTTCATACATAAGTCTTGAAACTTCGTCACGAAGCTTATTAGTCATCTGATTCAAATCGAAATTATATGGTGGAAAGCTGTTTATAACATTCATTGAAAGTGAAACTGCTTCGCTCATTAAAAGCTCGGCTTCTTTAACATAAACAAAGCCTTTTGAGACGATATCAGGACCAGTTAAGAGTTCGCCTGATGCCGCATCAATGGTAGATGCAATAATTATGATGCCATCTGTACCAAGATGCTGTCTTTCTTTCATAACTCTTGTGCCAACATCACCAACACCATAGCCATCAACATAAACCTTGCCATTGGTAACTGTACCTGAAACAGATATATTAGCTTCACTTAAAGATATTTCATAGCCGTTATCTGCAATAACAATATTATTATGTGGTACGCCTACACTTTCTGCAAGTTTCGCGTGATACCTCAAGTGCTTTTGCTCACCATGAACAGGAATAAAATATTTTGGCTTTACAAGTGAAAGCATAATTTTCAATTCTTCCTGACAAGCGTGACCAGAAACATGAACGTCATACATTTTTTCATAAACCACCTGAGCACCCAAACGAAGCAAGTCATTTATTACTTTATAAACTGTTTTTTCATTGCCAGGAATTGGTCTTGCAGAAATAATCACACAGTCATTGTAACCGATTTCTACCTTTCTGTGACTTTTTGAAGCCATCCTTGAAAGTGCAGACATTGCCTCGCCCTGACTACCAGTTGTTATAATTACGAGCTGTTCATCATTATAACGCTTGATTTCATCAATACCAATTAATGTACCTTCTGGAATATGAACGTAACCGAGTTCACTTGCAGTGGCAGTAACATTTTCAAGGCTTCTGCCAGATAAAGCAACCTTTCTGCCGGTTTTAGAAGCAATATCTATAATTTGCTGAACTCTGTGAATATTTGAAGCAAATGTTGCTATTATAATTCTTCTGTTACCTGCTTTTGAGAAAAGACTCTCAAATGTTTCACCAACCTTGCTTTCACTTTGTGTATAGCCAGGTTGCTCAGCATTTGTTGAGTCAGAAAGAAGACATAAAACGCCTTCGTTACCAAGCTCTGCAAAACGTGAAAGGTTGATTATTTCACCATCAATTGGGTTAGTATCGATTTTAAAGTCACCTGTCTGAATTATTGTGCCAGCGCCACACTTAAGCGCTAATGCCACGGCACCAGGAATAGAGTGATTAACATGAATAAATTCAACATTAAAATCACCTAAATGAATTTCTTCGCCAGGATTTATAACTTTAACATCTACAGTTTTTTCTAGTTTGTGCTCTGAGAGCTTACCCATTATGAGCCCCGCTGTTAAAAGCGTAGCGTAAACAGGAACATTAACTTTTTTAAGTAAATAACATAAAGCACCGATATGGTCTTCGTGACCGTGAGTAATTAAAATACCCTTTATTCTTTCAGCGTTTCTTTCAACGTAAGAAAAATCAGGAATAACAAAGTCAACACCCAATTGGTCAGACTCTGGAAAAGCCAAACCGCAATCCACTATGAGCATACTTTTCTCATACTCATAAACGGTCATATTTTTACCCACTTCGTTAAGTCCACCTAAAAATGAAACCTTAACTGGTTTACTTTTTACCGGTGGTTTAATTTTTCCATAACGGCTGTTCTTTTTATTATCTTTTTTAGGTTTTTCATTGGTAGCTTGATTATTTGTGAAATCAACATTTTGCTCTTTTGGCATTTTGCCACCGCCTTGCTTCTTATTTTTATTGAAGGGGCTTTGCTGTTTCGTTTGCTTTTTATGAGACTTATTTACATTTTTATTATTAAATTTTTTATTCTTTTTATTTGCTTTACTATTCTTTTTACTTTGTTTTTCTGTTTTAGTAAAGTCTTTGTTTTTTTCTTTTTCCATAATCGCTCCGTTTCTTTTTGTTGTTCAGATTTATATGTAGATAGCGGAATTACCACCGCTACCAAAAAGTCAAAAGATACTAAATAGATATATTAAGGCATTATACTACATTATAACCATTCTATTATACTTTTTTTATAAGTCAATGTCAATACTGATAAGCTTTTCTATTTCTCCACAAAGCTCTTCTGCAAGTTCTGTTGTAACAGCTTCTGTTATAATTTTGAGTGTTTTGCCATTATTATCGTTACGCACTCTGGCAATGCCTTTTTTAGTTTTTCTGCTCACACCGCCGAAGCTTTCGGTTTTAAAATCTTTTTTTAGTAGTTCTTTCGAAATAACTGAAGGTGAAACATCTATTGTCATAACCTTTTTCGCAACATAAAACTCTGGAATTTCTTTTGAAAGCTCTTTTAAGCTTTTATTTTCTTCGAGAAGTAATTTTACAAGCTTAAACATTAAAATAACTGCATCACAGGACCAAAGCTTATCTACACTTATATTCTTCATTTTACTTCCATCTGAACAATTATAATCTGAAAAACGTAAAGCTTTGCGCCCCATTTCTGACGCAAGAGTTGTAATAATTTGTGGTGCATCCCATAAAAGTGCAACATCACTGCCCTTTTTCATTTCATAAAATGCTACTACTGCAAGTATTTTTTCGTGTGAAAAATTCTCATTTTTTTCAACCACTGTCAGTCTTGTTCCAGTATTATTTATTTTTGCAATAAATTCTTCGTTATCATCATTTATTGATAGCCTTTTAAAAATTGATTTAACGCACAAATCTAAAATTGAATTGCCACAGCAAAACAAAACACCTTTAAAATTCAATCTGACATCTTCAAATTGTCGCACAATTTCATTCTCGTACATTTTTTCAATACTTTCTATTACGCTAACGTTATGACATTCTGCACCAGATGTTCGATTAAATTCTCCTAAAGTTAAAATTTCTTCAAGCCTTCGTATATTTTCACGAGAGAGTGCAATACCTCCTTTTTCACAAAAAGAAAGCGAAACACCATTTTCGCCACCACTTATAAACACCGAGATATCCACATCACAAAATATTGAATAATAAAACATCTGAGAATAAAAGCAGTTACCAAAATCAAAGGTTTTTGCACCAACGCTTATTAATCCGGACAACAGTCCATATTTCAAAGCAATTGAATTCATTTCACCATCTACGCCTATACCGACTCTAACGCCACTTATTAGTGTACCTATTGAAGCACCAAGACGTGCAGTTTTTTCAGGTGTGAGTTCAACGCCAAAATCGCCATATATAACATCGTTCACAAAAGCTACCTTAGCTTGTGGCTTTGAATATTTTACATTCTCATTTATAGTAAGACCATTTTCAATAGTCTTATTTGGCCAAATAGAAACGCCCTCACCTATTACACAATCTTCACCGATAAGACATTCTTTACCAATTACCGCACCCTCAAAAATCTGTGCACCCTTTTTAACAGAAACGCCCTCAGAAAGGATTGCCCCACTCACGCTACATTTTGATGAAACATAAACACTTTTAGAAAGAACACTATCACTGATTTTGCTACCCTTTGCAATTAACGAGCCTTCGCCGATTATTGCAAACGGACCTATTACTGCACCACTTTCAACCTGAACATTATTGCCAAAAAACACAGGTGGAACTATTACAAAATTACCATTAGGAACACCAGACTTTGTAAAAACACCAGAAGCGATAAATGGAATTTTTTTAGTTGCTTTTCCACTTAACAAATCGAACTGAACTTTTTTTAAAGTGTTACTGTCATTTATATTACACCAATATTCATTTGCCTTATAAGAATATATTTTTAAATCTGAATCCAACGCCTTAGGAAACAAATCTTTTATAAAATCATTACTTTTGTTTTCTTTTACAAAATCAAGAACATTATGTTCAATAAAATAAATCCCACAATTGACCAAATCGCTGAAAACACCACTCCAGTTAGGTTTTTCAACTATTTCTTTAATTCGCCCATCTTCATTTTCATTAATGACAGCATATTCCCTTGGGTCACTTACATTTTTACAAATTATTGTAACATCATTTTTGTTAGTAATATGTCGAGAAAAAGCTTCGCTTAAATTAAACTCAAAGTAGCCTTCACCTGAAATTATAAGAATTGTATCATCATCTTCACCCACAGCGTTTTTAACGCTTTCAGCAGTGCCGGATGCTGACTCATCACACACAACAGAAACTTTCATTCCTTTATATTCATCATCAGGAAAAAGCATTTCTATTTCATTGGGATTGTAATTCACAATAATAATTATTTCTGAGACAGGAAGCCCCAACAAATTATCTAAAATGTAATACAATAACGGTTCGCCAAGAAGCTCTGTTCTTAGCACACTACCAGAAATCAACGGCTGAAGTGAGTTGCCCTGCCTATCCCCTAAAATTACAACTTTCACAAAAACACTCCAAAAACTCTTTTTACTAAAGTATTTACAGTAATTATTAAATTAAACATATTTTTCATAAAAGTATTTATATTTTCAATTACTTGTGATAAAATTAGCCTGGGTGACAAATTTTATGAAAAAAATAGAAATTTTTACTGATGGTGCTTGTTCTGGCAACCCAGGACCTGGTGGATGGGGTGCAATTTTAAGATTTAACGGCACAGAAAAAGAACTTTCTGGTGGTGAAAAAGACACTACAAACAACAGAATGGAATTAACTGCTGTTATTAAAGCTCTTGAAGCTCTAAAAGAACCTTGCGAAGTTACACTTACAACAGACTCAAAATATGTTTGTGACTCAATAACAAAAGGTTGGGTGTATTCATGGCAGAAAAATGGTTGGCGCAAAGCCGACAAAAAGCCTGCTCTTAACGTTGATTTATGGGAATTGCTTTTACCACTTTTAGAAAAAAATAAAGTTACTTTTAAGTGGGTAAAAGGTCACAACGAACACCCAGAAAATGAGCGTTGCGATAAATTAGCTGTTTCTGAATATCAGAAGTATTTATAGTATGGCTGGTATGGCTGGTGTGGCTGGTATGGCTGGTGTGGCTGGTATGGCTGGTGTGGCTGGTGTTGCTGGTGTGGCTGGTGTGGCTGGTGTGGCTGGTGTGGCTGGTGT
>CALFTN010000004.1 GCA_937916395.1 uncultured Clostridia bacterium
CGAGTGCTTGCATATAATATCAAATTAATTACCTTTTGTCAACACTTTTTTTCAAATTTTTTTGAAAATTTTTAAATTATTTTTTTGGAGTGAAAAATTCACAACATCTAGTGCAAAATACTCTACAAACCACAATTTTCTTGTTCATAACTTTGAAGAAAACGTGTATAAAACTGAAAATGCGAAAAATACTATAAAAAACTATAAATAAAGAGATGTGATTATTATGAAACAAAATCGATTTAAAACACCATTTTTTAAATTTTGCGCATTCGTTCTTGCTTTGACTTGCACAATATCAACTTATACATTATATATAGACAGGCAAGAAAAAGAAAATGCAATAGCTACACTTTCAAAAATAGGTTCTCGTGGTGAAGAAGTAAGACGAATTCAAACCAAGCTTAAGCAATTAGGATTTTACAATGGTAGTGTTGATGGAATTTATGGCTCCGCAACTCAAAGAGCTGTAAAACGATTTCAGTCTTCTGTTGGAATAACCGCCGATGGAATAGCTGGTAGCAAAACACTCTTATATTTAGGTCTGGACTCATCTTCTGGTGGTGGCTCTTATGGGTCTTATAGTTCTTCTGATATGTGGCTACTTGCAAAAGTAATTGAGGCAGAGGCTCGTGGCGAAAGCTACACTGGTCAGGTTGCCGTAGGTGCTGTTGTGTTAAACAGAGTCGAGTCCGCTTCATTCCCTGATACAATTTCTGGTGTTGTTTACCAAGCTGGTGCTTTTTCTGCCGTTACTGACAGCAATTGGTCTGTTTCCCCAAGTGCAACCTCAAAAAAAGCTGCACAGGATGCAATCAACGGATGGGACCCAAGCTATGGTTGCTTATACTATTATAATCCTGCAAAGACATCTAACAGATGGATAAGAACAAGACCTGTTGTGACAACTATTGGGTCACACGTCTTCTGTAAATAATCCCAAGTAAAAATGCAGATTGTATTCTGCATTTTTTCACATGTATATAATAGTATAGAAAAAAGGTTGTCGAAAAATTAACAAAACACTTGTAAATTTTTCCACTTTATAGTATGATATAGTGGGTGAATTTGGAAGTGATTTTTTATTTTGAATTCACAATAACAGTTTAATTTTTATTTTTATATATTGTGCAAAGGAGAAATGACCATGCAAAAGGTACAATTCACAGAAACTGTCCTTCGTGATGCTAACCAGTCACTTATTGCAACAAGAATGAAATTCTCTGAATTTCAACCTGTTCTTGAAACGCTTGACAAAGCTGGTTACTATTCACTTGAATGTTGGGGCGGTGCAACTTTTGACTCATGCCTTCGTTACCTTAATGAAGACCCATGGGAAAGACTCAGAAAGATTAAAAAGGCTTGTCCTAACACAAAGCTTCAGATGCTCTTAAGAGGTCAAAATCTTTTAGGCTATCATCACTATCCGGATGATGTAGTTCGTATGTTCGTAAAAAAGAGTGTTGAAAACGGTATTGATATTATCCGTATTTTTGACGCACTTAACGACGTAAAAAATATTGAAGTTGCTGTTGATGAAACAATCAAAAATGGCGCTATTGCTTCTGGTGCTATCTGTTACACCATAAGCCCTATTCATACTCTTGAATCTTATGTTGAGCTTGCAAAGAATATGAAAAGCATTGGTTGCCAGACAATTGCAATTAAAGACATGGCTGGTATTTTGAGCCCTGCAGAAGCTTACAAGCTTGTTTCTGCACTCAAAGATGCAGTGGATTTACCACTCGTTCTTCACACCCACAGCACAACAGGTCTTGGATTTATGACTCTTTTGAAAGCTGTAGAGGCTGGTTGTGATGTTGTAGACACAGCAATTTCTTCAATGTCAGGTGGTACTTCTCAACCTGCAACAGAAACCCTTCAGTATACACTTGAAGAATTAGGCTATGAAACAGGCCTTAACGGTGAAGTTCTTAAAGAAATTGGTGATTTCTTCAAACCAATAAGAGCTGAATATTTAAAAAGTGGTCAGCTTAACCCAACAGTTCTTGCAACTGATACAAAAGCTCTTAACTATCAGGTTCCTGGTGGTATGCTTTCTAACCTTGTTGCTCAGCTTACTGCACAAGGCAAAATGGACAAGTTCGATGAAGTTCTTCTTGAAACTCCACGTGTACGTGAAGATTTAGGTTATCCACCACTTGTTACTCCTATGAGTCAGATGGTTGGTGTTCAGGCTACAGCAAACGTTCTTGCTGGCGAAAGATACAAAAATGTTTCTAAAGAAGTTAAATCTTACCTTATGGGTGAATATGGCAAAGCACCCGGCGAAGTTAATGAAAATGTTCGTAACCAGATTCTTGGTGATGCAAAGCCAATCGAGGGTAGATATGCTGATACACTCGAACCAGAATTCGAAAAAGCAAAAGCTGAAATTGGAGACAAAGCTAAATCTGATGAAGATGTACTTTCATATATCGCATTCCCTGCACAAGCAGAAAAATTCTTTGATTACAGAGAAGAAATGAAAGATAAAACTTACACTTATGAATTTAAGTCTGTTGAATAAGGGGGATTTTAAATGACTAATCTTCTTTTATCAACAACTATGGGACTTTCAGATGTTTTAAGCATTTCGGGATTTGGTTTTGGTATAGTTCTTGTAGTTCTTGCATTTCTTGCAATATTTGTTTTAGTTCTTTCTTCATTCTTTAAAAAGAACAAAAAAGGAAAGGATGAAACACCCGAAAAACAAGAAACTGTTGCAGAAGTTATTCAGGAAACAACTGTTGTTACAGAAACAAAACCGCAAGAGTCCATTTACACCGGCTACGTTACTCTTGAAGGTCTTAGCGAACAAGATGCGGCAGTAGTTATGGCAATCACTTCTCACAAGACAGGCATTCCACTTGAAAAACTCGGCTTTTGTTCTATAAAACTTAAAAGCCCCGAACTTATTAACATAACTGAACAAGATGCGGTGGCTGTTATGGCTATTACGTCACATAAAACAGGTATTCCGCTCGAAAATCTTTACTTTAAATCTATTAAATTATTGGAGGATTGACTCTCATGAAATATGTTGTAACTTTAAATGGTAAAAATTATGAAGTTGACGTAACTGAAACAGATGCTATTGTTACAGGTATTACAGAAATTCCTGTTATGGTAGCTGCAGCTCCGGCTGTTGCTGCACCAGTAGCAGCTCCTGCAGAAGCTCCAAAAGCAGAAGAAGCTCCAGCAGCACCAAGTGCACCCGCTGCTCCAACAACAAGTGGTACTCAGGTTAAGGCTCCAATGCCAGGTAGCATTCTTGCAGTTAAAGCAAGTGTTGGTCAGGCAGTTAAAGCCGGTGACGTTATTATTGTTCTTGAAGCTATGAAAATGGAAAATGATATTGTTGCTCCTTGCGACGGTACAGTTAAAGAAATCCTTGTAACAAAAGGTTCAACAGTAAATACTGATGATATTCTTGCAATTATCTGATAAGAAAGGATGATTGATATGGATTTCTCATCTGTTCTTTTAAATCTCTGGGAACAGTCGGGAATTTATTTATTAGAGTGGCAGAACCTTGTTATGATTGGCGTTGCTCTTGTTTTCCTTGTTCTTGCAATTAAATTCAAATTTGAACCATTACTTCTCGTTCCGATTGCATTTGGTATTCTTCTTGCTAACCTTCCTGGTGCTAATATGATGTTAGACACAACTGGTGGCGAGTTGGGTAGTTTCGGTCAGATAGCGGTTGAAGGTGCCCATTGGTATGATTCCGGTGTTTTAAGAATTCTTTATGTAGGTGTAAAAACCGGTATTTTCCCTTGTCTTATCTTTATGGGCGTTGGTGCTATGACAGACTTTGGCCCACTTCTTTCAAACCCTGTAAGCCTTCTTTTAGGTGCGGCAGCACAATTAGGTGTTTACTGTGCTTTTATTATTGCTATTTTAAGTGGTCAATTCACACCACAAGAAGCGGCATCTATTGCTATAATTGGTGGTGCAGACGGTCCTACTGCAATTTTCCTTGCAAGTAAACTTGCTTCTCACTTGTTAGCACCAATTGCATTAGCGGCTTATTCATATATGGCACTTATTCCGATTATTCAACCGCCGATTATGAAACTTTTAACAACAGAAAAAGAACGTAAGGTCGAAATGAAACAATTAAGAACTGTTTCTAAAACAGAAAAAATTGTGTTCCCTGTTGCAGTTCTTATAGTTTGTGCGGCTCTTCTTCCATCAGTAGTACCACTTTTAGGTATGCTTATGTTAGGTAACCTTTTAAAAGAATGTGCCGTTACTGACAGACTTTCTGATACAGCTCAAAATGCACTTATGAACATCGTTACAATTTTACTTGGTGTTACTGTTGGTGCTACTGCTAATGGTCAGGATTTCCTTAAACTTAAAACTTTACTTATTGTAGGTCTTGGTTTTGTAGCATTCTGCTTCTCTACTGCAGGTGGTGTTATCTTTGGTAAAATACTTTACATAATCACTAAAGGTAAAATCAATCCACTTATTGGGGCGGCTGGCGTTTCAGCGGTTCCAATGGCAGCACGTGTTGCACAGAATGAAGGTAGAAAATACAACCCTACAAACTTCTTACTTATGCACGCTATGGGTCCTAACGTTGCAGGTGTTATAGGTTCAGCTGTTGCGGCAGGTTTCTTACTTGCTTTGTTCGGAAGTAATTAAAGTATAAATTAAAAATGCTATGGTAGTTTACCATAGCATTTTTTTATTTATTAAATTCACCCTGCATATCAATTGAAGCAAAATCTTTTAATGGGAATTTTACAGGCAATCCTGTTTTCTGACTTTTATATATTGCAAGAATAATTTCTATAACGCGTTTGCCAACATATAAATCTACATAAGGCTTTCTGTTATTTTCTATTGAGTCAATAAAATCTGCATAAAGACTTGTGTGACCATTACCATAAACATTTTTGGCTTTTTCATCAACTTCAATCGTTTCATCATCCTCAGGAAGATTATCAGAAAAACGCCAGGTATCAACCTTATTGGCATTTAATCCCCCAAGTCTCACAGTACCATTTTCACCGAAAATAGTGAGTGTCTGTTCAAAATCCTCAAAGCAGTTTACTGTACCTTCAATGGTGGCAATCGCACCATTTTTGAAACGAACAACTCCAACACCTATATCTTCACCCTCAATACAATCGTGAAAAGCATTGTTTGTCATTCCGTAAACTTCTTCTACCTCTTCACCAAGCATCCATGAAAGCAAATCCACTCCATGAATACATTGATTCATTAAAGTTCCGCCATCACTCGCCCATTTACCACGCCAATTTTCAGCCCTGTAATAATCATCGCCCCTGTGCCAACGAATATTTATAGAGCCATGTGAGATTTTACCGAATCGGTTAGTTGTTATTGCATTATGTAAATGTTGAACAGCAATATTGAATCTGTTCTGATGCGAAACACACGCAGTTACATTATTTCTCTCTGTCGCTTCTATTACTCTGTCTGCATCACTTAACGACATAGCAATCGGCTTTTCAACTATAAAATTTATTTTATTTTCGGCACAGTGAATTGCGATTTCTGCATGAAGACCACTATCTGTTGCTATTGCCACAAAATCAGGCTTTACTGCTTTTAGCATTTCTTTATAATCTGTAAAAATTGGTGTATCACTACTTAAAGAAAATTCTGTTACCAATTTTTCTGCCTTTTGTGGAATTAAATCACACAGCGCAACGATTTCCAAATTATTTAATGTTGCAGCCTTAATATGATTTTTAGAAACTCTTCCACAACCTATAAGTGCATATCTCATTAATTTCTATCCCCTTGGTGAATAGGTTTGTTCATAATGTAAAAACCTATCCATAATTTCCTCATCAGCTTTTCGTTCAATTTTTTGTATTGCCGGACCTAAATTCGGTTTTCTGTTAGTCACATTGTGTGTATCCGAACCAAGAAAATCTATTGCATAGTTATTGATAAGCTTTATTGCTTTTCGTGATGAAAATGCACCTAATATATATTCGGCATTCATTTGCATAAGAATACCTTCTTTTTTAAAGTCATAAATCCAATCAAGATTTTTTTGATATGAAAAATATCTTTCTATATGAGCAAGAACAGGAATTACATCTAATTTTTCATTTAATGATAGAACTTCTTTAATGACCTTGTCTGACCATTTTTCAAAAGGCATTTCGACAAGAAGAAGCTCCGTGCCTTGTAGAGTAAGTTTCTTTAAGTCTTCTACCCCACTCATTCCACGAAAGTATTTAACCTCTGCACCACAGAAAATTTGGGGAAGACCCTCTTCATTTTTAATTCTTTCACGAAGCATTTGTTCAGCAGTATTTCTGCGAATTAAAAATTCTTCTGGTGACTCACCACTAAGCGAAGCATAAAAATGCGGTGTCGCAGCAACTTTGTCAATACCTTGACCTGCCATTAATTTTAAAATTTGAAGAGATTCTTCTACATTTTTGCTGCCATCATCCATACCAGGTAAAATATGTGAATGGAAATCTATCATAATAATTCCCTCTTTTATTTATTATTTTAGGTGACGAGGAAGCCTCGTCACCTATATCTTGCAAGAAATTACCTGCCGTATTTATTATATTTAGAATAATATTTTTTACCGTAATTACTCTTTTTAGCACCCTCAGCGCTGTTATAAACAAAACCAAGAATTTTTACGTTAGCAAATTCGAGCTGACGGATTGCATCACTGAGTTCTGCTGTTGTAGCCTTACCACCACGAACAACGAACACAATACCACTAAGATAGTTTGAAACAACAAGTGCATCAGAAACTATTGTTACTGGTGGTAAGTCTATTATAATGTAATCATAGTGAGCAGAAAGACCATTTAAAAGCTTTTCCATACGAGCTGAACCTAAAAGCTCTGTTGGGTTTGGTGGAGTATTGCCAGCAGGCATTACATCAAAGCCTTTATCCTGAAGTCTATAAATTGCTTTTTCAACATCGTTCATTCCTACAAGAAGGTTTGAAAGACCAGGTGCCACTTTAAAACCTAATTTTTTATGAATTGTCGGCAAACGCATATCTGAGTCGATAAGCAAAACCCTTTTTCCTGCTTCTGCCATTGCCATAGCAGTATTTGTAGCTGTCAAGCTTTTACCTTCAGATGGAATAGTACTTGTAACACCTATAACGTGACAGTTAGCGTGATCTGTAAAAGAAAAGAAAAGGTTAGTTCTTAAAAGGTTGTAAGCTTCTTTTGCTGCAAAGCTGATTCCGTTAGCTGTTGCTTCATTTTTTGTATAGTAAGATCTTCTTTTAGCCATTTCTTATCCCTCTCTTTCAATTTCGCCAGATTCTGCACTACGAACAGACGAAGATGTGTTACTCTTTTTTCCATTTGACTTACTCTTGTAATATTTATTCTTATAATATTTATTCTTATTAGTAACAGTTAAGTCTGGAATTACAGCAAGAATTGGATATTTATAATTCTCAATAAGATAATCTTCAGAGTGAATCTTATTATCAAGAATAAATTGTAAGAAAACAAGTGCCACTGCAATAACAATACCAGCTAAAGCACCAATTGCAACATTTTTTACATAGCTTGGTGAAATAGGTTCATTATTTATAATAGCATAGTCAATAATCTTAACTGAACTGTTATCAACTATCTGTGTAATTCTGCTTGGTAAAACATCTGCAATAGTGTTCGCAATTTCTGCTGCTTCTTTTGCATCCTTACTCGTAACCTTAACTTCAAAAACCTCAGTTGAGTCAATTGCAGAAGCTGTAATCATTGAGCTCATTTCTTCGTTAGTGTAATCTACACCAGCTTGTTTTATAATAGCATCTATTGTAGTACGGCTTTTAAGTGTAACAATATAAGTCTGAACAAGCTGTTTTGCAACAACAAGCTCTGACTGAGAAACAACACCTGTGTTTGACTGACTTGTATTATTAACATAAACCTTTATACTTGCCTGATATTGAGGTTCAATAAAATTATAAGTAAAGCCAAAAGCGATGCCACCGACAATAATTGCTGATAAAACAATTGCCCATGCTTTTCGCCATAAAACAAGTACAAGCTTTAAAAGGTCAATTTCTATCATATCTCGTTCTTTTTGTGCCACGTAATATTCCTCCAATATACATTAATATATACCTTACAATTATAACTCATAAAACTCAAAGTGTCAATAAAACTTGTGCCAAATCACGACAAATTTTGATATAATTTTTGTCATTTATTCATATATTTGTAATATTCTCTTGGTTATGCTATAATTAAAATCCAAGGAGGGATTATTATGAATGACTGGATGAAAAATATCCCTGATGATTATCTTCTTTCAAATATAAATTTAGTTGGCACTCATAACAGCTGTGCTCAGTTTATAAATTTTGGATTTATAAGTAAATGTCAGAATAAAAATATTTTTGACCAATTAAAAATGGGTATTCGCTTTCTTGATATAAGATTTAATTTTGATGGAAATAATCTCTTTATAAATCATAGTTTTTTAAAATGCAAAGCCTCACGAACCAAAAAAGAAAATCTATTATTTTCGGATGTTCTTGCTTCTTGTGAAACTTTTTTAAAAGAAAACCCCACCGAGGTAATACTTATGACAATAAAAAGAGAAGCAGGAAAAAGCGAAGAAGAAACCTTTGACTTTTTTTATAACACCTATGCTAAAAACAATAACATTTTCTATTTAAAAAACGAAGTTCCATTTTTAAATGAAGTCCGTGGTAAAATCGTTCTTTTTAACAGATGCGGTGCGGATATTGGAAACACTACATATACCGATGAAAATACAGGAATAAATTTGACCGGCTGGCCTTACCAGAACTCAAGAAAAGATGCTAAGCTCGAAAAAGTTATGATTGCAAAAAGGACTAGTAAAAGTGAAAGCTTCTTTTATCTTCAGGACTTTTTTAACCTTAAACCAAAAAAGAAATGGGAACTTGCGGTTATGCCCACAATCCATAATGCGCCACAGGATAATTCAATTATTTTAAATTTCTTTTCTGGTAGCAATATTTTTTCAACCCCAAAAAGATATTCAAGAGTTCTTTTCAAAAAATTTTCAGAATATAAACTGATGCCACTTAAGAAATATGGTTGGTTTATTTTAGATTTTCCAAATAAAAAGATTATAAAGAAGATAATTTTATCGAATTATTAAAACAGATAATTGGGCTGTAAAAACTTTCGTTTTACAGCCCAATGTGTTTAGAGTGAATGTATTCGAACCAGATATGGTTTAATACAGACACTTTTCCCTGTAACATCGTTAAAACTCTTGAAATACGTCAGTATTCCTGCGAGTTTTGCCTTGTTACAGAAAAAATTGCCAAGTATTAAACTTCGCAGAACCTGAAATGTCCGAGTTTGCGTACATTTTGGATTTTCTTTGGTGAAGTTATACTGGCGTATATCAAGACAAAAAAATACAAAAGGTGCGTGAAATCGGACATTTAAGGCATATTTGGTTCGAATACACTCACTCTAATTCATTGAAATATTATAAAAAAGTCTCTGAACTTCTTTTTTCAGAAGAGTGTTTTCTTCTTTTTCTAACGCAGGGTCCTTCTCACAAATTTCTTTAGCTCTTTGCTGAGCCTCATAAAGAATTCTGGTGTCTGTCATAAGATTTGCAATGTGCATATCAGGAAGACCGTGCTGTCTGCTACCGAAAAAGTCACCAGGACCACGAAGCTCCAAGTCCTTTTGTGCAATTACAAAGCCATCGTTTGTATCGCAAAGAACCTGAAAACGAGTTAACGCCTCTTCATTTTGTGCATCTGAAAGAAGCACGCAAGTGCTTTGTAATTTTCCACGACCAATTCTTCCCCTTAACTGATGAAGCTGAGAAAGTCCGAAGCGTTCTGCATTTTCAATAACCATAACTGTAGCATTTGGCACATCGACACCAACTTCAATAACAACTGTTGAAATAAGAAGTTGAATTTCTCCAGAATAAAACCTTGCCATAACCTCGTCTTTTTCTTTTGGCTTCATCTGACCGTGTAAAAGCCCCAGGGTATAGTTTTTAAATTGGTTTGCTTTTAAATAATCATAATATTCAGTCGCAGGAACTAAGTCACTTTCACTTTCTTCAACAAGTGGGCAAACAATATAACCTTGCTGGCCATTATCCATCGTTTTTCTTAAAAACTCATAAAGTCTTTCGTGATAAGGTGAATTAACCCTGTATGTCTTAATTGGAAGACGTCCTTTTGGTAATTCATCAAGAACAGAAACATCCAAGTCCCCATAAATCACCATTGCAAGTGTTCTTGGAATTGGCGTTGCAGACATAACCAAAACATTGGTGTTTTCGCCCTTTTTAGAAAGTGCTGTTCTCTGCTCTACGCCGAATCGATGTTGTTCATCTGTTACTACAAGACCTAAGTTTTTAAAGATAACATCACTTTGTATCATAGCGTGAGTACCAACCACAAGCTGACACTCACCACTCTCTAATTTTTCTTTGATTTCTCTTTTTTTCTTTGCTGGAGTTGAACCAGTTAAAAGTTCAATATTAAAATCATCATCAAAAAAATTTTTAAGTGTTTTAAAATGCTGATTTGCAAGAACTTCGGTAGGCGCCATAAAAGCTGACTGAAAATCATTTTTAATAGCAGTGTAAATGATTGCAGCCGCAACAGCTGTTTTACCTGAGCCAACATCACCCTGAACTAACCTATTCATTGGTTTTTCTCTCATTAAGTCACTAACCGCTTCGCTCACAGCTCTTTTTTGTGCCAAAGTCGGTTCAAATGGAAGTCTTTTATAAAATTCTTCGCTTTTATCTTCTTTAATAGGTGTAGTTTTTCTTACTTCAATTCTGCTTCTTTGTGAAAGAAGACCTAGCTGTAAAATTAAAAGCTCTTCAAAAATTAAACGTCTTTTTGCCTGATGTAACATTTCTTCACTTTCTGGAAAATGAATATTTCTGAGAGCATCTCCTAATGGTAAAAGCTTATATTTTTCTATTAAAAATTGTGGCAGAACCTCTTTAATATTACCTTTTATTTCTTTTAATGCTGTTTCTACTATTTTTTCAATATTTTTAGAAGTTAAATTCGAGTTTGCCTTATAAATTGGTCTTAATCTCTGCTTTTCACCCGCCAATTCAAATTTTGGTGAAAGCATAGTTCTACTACCATATTTGTCTAGTGTTACTTTTCCAAAAAATAAATATTCCTCATTTTCTTTAAGTGAATTTTTAACATATTTATTATTAAAGAAAACAAGTGGCAATGTGCCAAACATATCTGAAATAGTAGTTTTAGTTAAAATTTTACCACCTTTTATTTTTACATCCTGAACTCTTTCAATTACTGTAGCCTTCAAGCAAACTGTCTCATTTAAAGGTACTTCTGAAATTTTTGTTATATTGTTCCAGTCTTCATATCTTTTGGGGTAATAACGCAAAAGGGCACCTATAGAAAAGATGCCGAGTTTTTCTAAATGTTTAGCTCTTGTTTCGCCAACACCCTTAAGAAACTGAACCCTCGTGTCAAATTCTACCATAGGTACCACCTACTTCCCTAATCCCTAATTCCTAATTCCTAATTCCTATTTCCTATTTCCTATTTCCTATTTCCTAATTCCTATTTCCTAATTCCTATTTCCTAATTCCTATTTCCTA
>CALFTN010000005.1 GCA_937916395.1 uncultured Clostridia bacterium
ATGTAGAAGAAACTGCAGTGGGTGCAACTGTAGTTAAAACAGAATATGAAAGAATGTTAAAGGAAGACGACAGAGACATTGTTATTTCTTCTTGTTGTCACTCAATAAATCTTTTAATTCAGAAGCATTATCCATTTGCACTTGAATATCTTGCAGATGTAAAATCACCAATGCAGGTTCATTGTCAGGATATTAAGAAAAGAATAAAGAATGCAAAAACAGTTTTTATAGGTCCTTGTGTTGCTAAAAAAGACGAAGCAGAATATTATGAAGGCATAGTTGATGCGGTTCTTACATTTGAAGAACTTACACTTATGCTAAAAGCACAAAATATAGAGTTAGAAAAAGAATTAGACAAAGATGAAAATACAAAAGCAAGGTTTTTTCCTACAGCAGGTGGCGTTTTAAAAACAATGTCACAGGAAGAAAGCAGATATTCTTATGTGGCAATAGATGGTGTTGAGAATTGTATTGCTGTTTTAAATGATATTAAAAACGGTAAAATTCATAATTGCTTTATAGAAATGTCAGCATGTAGCGGTAGCTGTGTTGGTGGACCTGTTATGGAAAAATATCACCATTTATCATCAGTAACCGACTACATAAGAGTTGCGAATTATGCAGGTAATAAAGATTTTAAGGTGTCTCAACCTGAATCAGCTGAATTACAAAAGGGTTTTGAATTTATTGAACAAAGAAACCTAAGACCATCTGAAATAGAAATAAATAATATTTTAAGACAGATGGGTAAATTTAAACCATCACAGGAGCTTAACTGTGGTTCTTGTGGATATAACACTTGCCGTGAAAAAGCTATTGCTATCTGTCAGGGTAAGGCAGAAATTTCAATGTGCTTGCCATTCCTTAAAGATAAGGCAGAAAGCTTTTCAGATAATATAGTAAAAAATACACCTAACGGACTTTTCGTTCTTAACGAACAATTAGAAGTTCAGCAAATAAACGAAGCAGCCCGAAAAATTATGAATATCAGAGCAGCAAGCGATGTTTTAGGTGAAAATGTTATAAGAATTCTTGACCCAACCATTTTCCTTAATGTAATTGAGAAAAATCGTCAGGTCAGAGATGAGCGTATGTTCCTTGCTGAATACAACAGATATGTAGAACTCACTATTGTTTATGATAAAGATTCACATCTTTTAATCTGCATTATGCGCGATGTAACAGATGAAGAAAATGAACGCGAGAAAAAAGAACGAATCGGCAGACAGACTATTGAAGTTGCCGACAAGGTTGTAGATAAGCAAATGCGAATTGTTCAGGAAATTGCGTCACTTTTAGGTGAAACTGCAGCTGAAACAAAAATTGCACTTGCAAAATTAAAGGAGTCAATTACCGATGAATGATTTGTGTGCTGATATAGGTTATAAATCTATAAATCATGTAGGCGAACAGCTCTGTGGTGACCACGTTGATATAGTTGAACCAGATGAAAGTTCAACGGTTATCGTTTTATCGGATGGGCTCGGCAGTGGTGTTAAAGCAAGTATTCTTTCAACACTTACATCAAAAATTATTTCTACAATGCTCGCTGAAGGCTTACCACTTGAAGAATGTGTTTCTACAATTGCGGCAACACTTCCTGTTTGTTCTGTGCGTGGAGTTGCTTATTCTACTTTCACAATAATACATATTAAAAATAATGAAACCGCTGAAATTATTCAGTATGATAATCCGCAGGTTATAGTTATTCGTGATGATGTTAATTACGATTATCCGAAAACAGAAATGAATATCGGTGGCAAAAAGATTTTTAAGACCATACTTAATTTACAGGAAAATGATGTTTTTGTTGCAATGAGTGATGGTTGCCCACACGCTGGAATTGGTACGGCTTACAATTTTGGCTGGAAACGAGAAGATATTATCGGTTTCATAGAAACTCTTGTTCCTGCAGGGTATACAGCAAAAACACTTTCTACTATGCTTGTTGATGAATGTAACAGACTTTACGACAACAAACCTGGTGACGATGCAACCGCCTGTATTGTGAAAATAAGAAAAAGAGTTCCTATGAATATGCTTTTCGGACCTCCATCTAACAGGGATGATGTCGAAAGAATGATGTCATTATTCTTCTCTAAAGAGGGCAAACATATTATTTGCGGTGGTACAACTTCTTCAATAGCGGCGAAATACTTGAATAAGCCATTAAAGGCTAAGCTTGATTTTTCATCAGATATGCCACCGGTTGCAGAAATTGAAGGTGTCGATTTAGTAACCGAGGGTGTTATCACAGTAAATAGGGTTTTAGAATACGCAAATGATTATTTAGGTGAAAACAAATTCTATGAGCATTGGAGTTTTAAAAAAGATGGTGCTTCACTTATAAGTCGATTGCTTTTTGAAGAAGCAACAGATATTAACTTCTATGTAGGCAGAGCAATTAACCCAGCTCACCAGAATCCCGATTTGCCTATAAATTTCAATATTAAAATGAATCTTGTTTCAGAGCTTACCAAATGTCTTAAAAAGATGGGTAAACGAATTAAGGTTAGTTATTTCTGAATCTTTGTGCAAGGAGAAAGAAAATGAGAAAATTCGATACTAAAGTGCAATATTTAAAATATAAGGTTTTAAGAGAAGTAGCAAGACAAGCGTGGAATGATACACTTCTTCAGAATGTACTTGATATTCCTAAAATAATAGTGCCAGGTAAAACATCAACAATGCGTTGTTGTGTTTATAAAGAACGTGCAATTTTAGGTGAACGTGTAAAAATGGCTATGGGTGGAAACCCTGAAAATCATAATGTAATTGAAGTAATAGATATTGCTTGTGACGAATGTCCTGCGGCTGGTTACGAGGTTACAGATTCTTGCCGTGGTTGTCTTGCTCACCGTTGCGAGGATGTTTGTAAAAGGGGTGCAATATCATTTGACCATAACCACGTTGCTCATATTGATAAATCAAAATGCGTTGAGTGTGGTCAATGTGCAAAGGTATGTCCTTTTGCTGCAATTACCAACAGAAAACGTCCTTGCCAGAATGCTTGTAAGGTTAAAGCGATTTCTATTAATGAGGAAAATGCGGCTGCTATTGATAATGGTAAATGTATTGAGTGCGGTGCGTGTGTTTATCAGTGTCCGTTTGGTGCTATCACAGATAAATCATTTATTTTAAACGTGATAGATATTATTAAGAAAAGCGAAAATAATAAAAATTATAAGGTTTATGCAATAGTTGCACCATCTATTTCAAGTCAGTTTACTTATGCAAAATTGGGTCAGGTTATTACGGGACTTAAAAATTTGGGCTTCCACACAGTAATTGAAGCGGCACTTGGCGCTGATATAGTAGCGTTAGCCGAAGCAAAAGAATTGACAGAAAAAGGGTTTTTAACAAGTTCTTGTTGTCCTGCATTTGTAAAATATATCGAAAACTCTTTCCCTGATTTAGTGCCACATATTTCACACAATCTTTCACCAATGGGTGCACTTGCTAAATACCTTAAAGATAACGAAGAAAACGCAAAGGTTGTTTTCATAGGGCCTTGTACTGCTAAAAAGGCAGAAGCATTAAAAGATGATGTTAAGCCTTATGTTGACAGTGTTCTTACATTTGAAGAGTTACAGGCACTCTTTGACAGTAAGGATATTGATATTATGACTTTAGAAGAAGGTGTTTTAGATAATGCATCTTATTTCGGCAGAATCTTTGCACGTATAGGAGGACTTTCAGATGCAGTAGTAGAGAGCCTTAAAGAACAGAATTTAGAGTTCGATTTAAAAGCGGTGAGCTGTGATGGTATAGAGCAATGTAAAACTGTACTTCTTAAAAAGAGCAAAAATGCACTTGATGCAAACTTCATTGAAGGTATGGCTTGTGTCGGCGGTTGCATTGGTGGTGCAGGTTGCCTTACTCACGGAGAAAAAAATAAATCACAAGTAGATGAATATGGCAAAGAAGCGTTTGAAAAAACCATTCTTGACGCAGTTTCATTGTTAAAATAATTGATAACAATTAACTAAGAATAGTAAAAAACAAAAATCTCAAGTCTTGTGACTTGAGATTTTTTACTTTGGTGCGCCAAGTGCATTTGTATCCGAACGAAGAATGCCTGCATCTTCTAATTCTGCAAAGGTCATTTCTTTTGAACATTCTTTGTAATTGCAACCAAAGAAGATTCTGCCATCATCGAAAAGAACGATTTTATTTATAAAAATGTCAATCAACTTTCTTCTATGTTCCAGTTTGCTGAAATCAAAATTACGCAGTTTGCTAAAATATGCTTCAATTTCTTCTGCTGTGATTATCGGCTTTGACATTTCTTCTTTTACAATCTGAATTGAAAGTTCTGTTTTCTGCTTCTCTAAACTTTCCATTCGTTCTTTTGTAGAAGGAGTTAATATTCCTTGCTGAATCGCATTGAGCAGATTATCAATACTTTTAAGCGTATCGTTATATTGCTTTTTAAGTATTGGCAATGTAGTGTTTTCCTGATTCTGAACTTTCAAAGCAGTTTCGCAAAGCATTGAAATCAAATCATCATCAAAAACGATTTTCTGAATAAAAGCGATTGTTGCATTTTCTATCCAATCTTTTCTGACTGTCTTTTTATCGCAACCCTTGTGATTTTTTACACTCACACATTTATAATATCTATGAACACGTTTATTAACATGGCTTGTACCACTTTCACCAACCATAAGACAATTGCATTTGCCACAGAACAATTTAGTGGTAAGTAAATATTCATCTTCTGCTTTGTGTTTAGCCGCAGCTTTTTTATTTAATTTCATTCTATCCTGAACTCTATCAAATAAATCTTGTGGTATAATAGCTGGAATACCACCTGGCTGAACAATATTGTTGTATATGTATTCACCAACATATCTGCGATTGTGAAGCATTCGTGTAACAGTATTTATTGTGATTTTACAACCACGACTTGTGCGAAAACCTTTGATATTTAAAAGGTCAACAATTTCTTTCATGGTTGAACCTTCTGAGTATGCGGTGAATGCCAATAAAACTGCAGGTGCAGTTAATGGGTCAATCTGATAATATTGGTTAGCATCAACTGTATATCCAAGTGGAACAGTACCACCATTGAATTTGCATTTAAGAGCATTTTCAGTAAGTCCACGAGTGATTTTTTCAGCGAGGTCAACAGAATAATATTCTGCCATACCTTCAAGAAGTGATTCAAGCAAAATACCTTCGGCAGTATCTGAGATGATTTCGGTAGCAGAAACAACCTTAACACCATTCTTGCGAAGAATTGCTTTGTAATGAGCAGAGTCGTAACGATTACGAGCAAATCTATCAAGTTTCCAGACTAAGATGGTATCAAACAATTCTTTAGAACTATCTTTAATCATTCTCTGAAAGTCAGGACGATTGTCAGTTTTAGCAGATAATGCTCTGTCGATGTATGTATCAACTATCTCGATACCATTCTTGGCAGCAAATTCCTTACATTCTCTCAACTGACCTTCAATAGACTCTTCACGCTGATTGTCACTTGAATATCTCGCATATATTACACCTGTCATTTTTCTCACCTCACTCGCATATTAGCGCGTATAGAAAATTTTGTCAATGGAATTTATGTACAATTTTTCATACAGTGATGAGTTTAGGCTATAAAGTACTAATAATAGTACTTGTATAAGGTGTTTCAATGCGCTATAATTTTCAAAACGCCACAATTTTTATAAATATAGTTGAATTTTTGTTAATTTGTTTTGCAGTTATTTATAATATAATTAGTGTTTACGAGGTTAAGTTGACCAACTTAATAAGTTCGTTTGAGGATATTTATTATGAATAAAGAAATTGAAAAAATATTAAAAGAAAGATTTGAAACTGATTCGTTAGTGTCTATTGCTACAATTGAGACGGTTGTTCTTTTGTCCTAACGCAGACCGGACACACATATCGACATAAAACTCGACCTTTCAGAGCTTGATGTAACCGCAGCTGAAACCAAAGCAACATATCAGGAAATCAAGGATTATGTGCTTGAAAAGTCTGGCTTAAATGTGTCCTCACTCTACATTTCACAAGTGAAAACCAAGTGTGGCATTATTGAGCGTGAGAATTATAACAAGGGCAAAGAAGGACACCGAGTGCCGAAATGTCTGAAGGAAAAAGAAGAAGCCATAATGGATGCGTTGAGGAATTTTAGAATGATATAATTTAAAATTGAATATTCACATATTCGACTAATCTCCTATTATAAGGTAGAATAAAGCTACTAAAATAATAGGAGGTTTTTATTATGTCAAACAAAAAATCTATCAGTTACCGCCAAGTTGGTGATTATTTAATCCCTAATCTCATCTTACCACCTGAAGAAGCAAATGTTGCTCTCGGCAAATGGGGAATGATGCACAAAGATTATCTTCAAAAGAATAAGAAGGTATTTTTCAATACACTGATTATGCAAGGCAAACTGTATCAGTACTGCGCTGAGGTTGAAAAGCAGGCAAAAGAAATGTTTGAGTTTTTGATTAAACAGATAAAAGTAAGTGAAGCTGTTACAGAGGAATTGAAAGAGCAAAAACAATGGGAGTGGGTGCAGATACTGGGCAACATTCAGCAACAAGCAAAAGAAATTGTACTTGATGAACTGATATACAAATAAA
>CALFTN010000006.1 GCA_937916395.1 uncultured Clostridia bacterium
GGTCCTCAAGAATTTAGTGATTTTCTGTATCCTGAAGATGATTCTAAACCGCATTTCTTAAGCGAGCAACATAGAAGTGATAATTTTTAATTAAAGACTAAATATTTCTCGGTTTTTTGCCCAGTTCTTTTTCGGACACGAATGACAAAAATCCCGAATGCGTAAGCGTTCGGGATTTTACTTTTTCAATCTTCACTAATCTTCGGGTCGATTTTTGGAAGTAATAAGTAATAGTGAAAAGTTTTGGCTGGAACAGTCGCATTAGATTGTATTTATAGTTTATATGTGATATAATTATTTCATAAACAAGAATTTGACAAAGGTGTCGGTAATATGGATTTTTTGTTTATTGCACTTGTTTTCATAATAGTTGCAGTAATAGTTATTTTAATAGCTAAAAAAATTGCATCACATAAATTTAAGTGTAAGCATTGTTCTAAAGAGTTCAATATCAAATGGTATAGAGTAATTATTACTGAACATTCCGATAATGAATATAGATTGGTGTGCCCTTTTTGTAAAATCAAAGATTGGTGTACTGAATTATCCGAAAATCTATAGTTATATTCATAAATTGTAGTTATAAGTATAAAAACACAGAAATCTCAAACGAGTTTTCCGTGTTTTTTATTTAATCTTCCCATTGCAACAAATCATTGCGTGACTTTTTCAGAATATTATGTAATAATGTAGTTGAAAAGGAGGCGAGATGTATGCCTAAAATTTCAAAAAACATTAAAAAACTTCGTGCAGAACAGAATTTAACGCAAGACGCTCTTGCTGAAAAAATTCACGTTACCCGTCAGGCAATATCAAGTTGGGAGAATGATAAAACCAAACCTGATATTGAAGCCCTTGAAAGTCTTGCTGAAGCTTTTGGGGTAGATATTGAAGAACTTATTTATGGTGAGAAAAGAGAAGTAATAATCTCACAAGAAAAAACAACCGAGAAAAATCGCATAAAAGTTATTCTTGCTATTATTGGCTCACTTCTTGTGGCTTCTGGTTTAGCTCTCGTATTCTTTGGTTTCTGGCAAAACTTTTCTCTTGCCTTACAAACTGCATTCGCAGTTGTTCCAATGCTGTTGGGTCAAGGTGTAGCAATTTTTACACAACTCAAGAAAAAAGAAAGTGTAAGTTGGCGTGAAAGTGCGGCAATTATCTGGAGCGTTGGCGTTATTGTAACTATTGCATTACTCAATGGTATTCATAATATAAATTTAGGTTATATTAATTGCCTTGCAATCGATACTTTTCTTATTATACCTATAATGTATTTGTTCAACACAGTTTCACCACTTACATTTCTTTTGTATGCGTCAGTTCACATAGGAATGGACGGCTTGTGGCAATATCTTTTGGCTTCAGCTGTTATTTATATTTTTGCTATAGGATTTACAGTTTTGTTGCGAAAAAAAGAAGATTCAAGAGCGGTGTTTGCTCAATGGGTTACAGTAATTGCAGGTCTTCCGTTAATATGGATTTATGATTATGTATTACTAGACTTAGGCGTCACACTAAACTCAAGTAACACATTTTTTGCAACTTATCTTGTTTTGTTCTTATGTATGTATATTCTTTCATCAGAAAAAGCAAGTTATCTATTACCGTATAAGCCTATAAGTATTTTGGGACTTTGTGTGACCACATCATTTCTTTCAGAAACATCTTACAACAAGTATATTGCAGATGACAGCGCCATTATGGTTGTTATAAATACTATTGTCCTATTGGCAGTGCCACTTGTTGTAGCTTTTATTAAAAGAGATACTTTTGAAAATAATATTAAGAAAGTTCTTGTTTCAGCACTTCCGTTTGCAATTATGGCAATAAATTTTACAGATATGCTTGTCTCGAAATTTGCAGGAGATTTTAACCAAGCAGCACATACTGCAAGAAAAGTGCTTATGATTGCCATTGGAGTACTTGTGGTGGCATTTGGTGTAGCACTAGTTTATGCAGGTATAAAAGAGTTAAGATTATTCCTTATAAATGTAGGGCTGATTACTGCGTTTGCACAGGTAATTCGACTCATTTATAGTGACTTAGTTCCGGATAGTTATCTTCTTAAAGGTATAATTCTTGTAATTTTCGGTGCAATAATAATTGCAATTAACTGGAAAATGTTGTCTGTTAAAAAGAATATACAAGAGCAACAGGAGGTCGGTGAAAATGCGTAAAATTTTAGTTGTGATTTTAAGCATTGTTCAATTGGCGGTTGCAGTATTTATGATTAGTTTCGGACAGTCAGTTGAAGAAAATGTGCAGAAATTTGGTACAGAATATAAAATTCCAATAAACGTAGCATATGTTATGGATGGTAGAGTGTACTTCTCTCCCAAAGATAGCTACTCTTGGAAAGAAATTTATCAAAACAAGTACGCTGTGTTGGGTGTTGATGAAAACGGCAATGCTTATTGCAAAGAAAGTTCTAAACAAAGACCTGATAATGCAGATTATATAAGTCCAACAAAAAGAAATCAGAACAGGTTGCACGAATACAAAGTTGATTATGATAAAGATATAACATCATATAAAGCAGGGCTGTATGAAAGAGATGCTTATATTATCATAAAGACGTATAAAGGCAATATTGAAGTGATAAATCTTTATATTGAAGATATGTTGGTTTATGAATGGATTGAAAAGTTTGAAGCAGGCGAAATACCAGAAATTGACAGAAAACCAATAATAGGTGACAGTGAAGTTGTCTGGGAAGACAAATGATTAAAAGGTGGCAGAGAATATCTGTCACCTTAATTTTATTTGCCATTTGTCATTTCTTATGTTAAAATACTTTCATCAACTGAAAGGAATTCGGTTATGAAAGATTTTTTTAAGAAACATCGCGAATTGATTATATATATAATAGTTGGTGGGCTTACAACTGTTGTAAATTATATAATTCATTTCGGTATACGCTTTTTAGGTGCAAACTATTATGTTGCGTTAAGTGCCGCTTGGTTCGGTGCGGTTATTTTTGCTTATATTGCAAACCGTATTTTCGTGTTTGAAAGCAAAACAAAAGGCAAGGCACAAATAAAAGAATTTGCGCTTTTCTTTAGTGCAAGGGTTTTCTCATACGGACTTGAAATGCTTATTTCATATATATTTATTGATTTGGCTCATGCAGATAGTATTATATGGCAACCTGATTTTATTGATATGGTAATACCGGCAGGCGAGTTAATTGTTAAAACAGTAGCGCAGGTTGTAATTGTTCTTTCAAATTATATATTCAGTAAATTAGTAATATTCAAAAAAGATGCATAAAGCCAAAATATTCACTGTATAATGTATAAAAATACATAAAAACAGTGAATATTTTTATTTTTTATGAATAAATACTTGACTTTTTTGAATATGGTTGTATAATTGTCCCATAAAATTCAACTTACATAAAGGAGAAAATAAAAATGAAAAAATCAACAAAAATTCTTTCAGTCGTTCTCGCTCTTGTTCTTATCGTTGGTTGCTTTGCAGCTTGTGGCGGTAATGACACACCTGATACACCAGCAGCTAAAGTAAAGGTTATTGATATTGCCCTTACAGAAGAACTTTACGCTTTCGGTGTTGATAAAAATCAGCCAGAACTTCTTACAAAAGTAAACGCATTTATCGATGAAATCAAAAAGAACGGTAAATTCGACGCTATCTGTGACGCATACTTCGGCGACGGCGAAAAGAAAGGTGTTACATCAGCAGCACTTGATACTTCAAAAGACCAGCTTGTAGTTGCTACAAACGCAGCTTTTGAACCATTTGAATACAAAGTAGGCGACAAGTTCTACGGTATTGATATGGAAATCGCAGCACTTCTTGCTGAATATCTTGGTCAGGAACTTGTTATTCAGGATATGGAATTTGACGCAGTTTGCATGACAGTTGGTCAGCACAAATGCGATATCGCAATGGCAGGTCTTACAATTAACGAAGAAAGAAAAGAATATGTTGAATTCTCAACATCATACTATACAGCTAACCAGAAACTCGTTGTAAAAGCAGATGACACAACATTTGATGCTTGTAAAACAGTAGAAGATGTTGAAACAATCCTTAACGGTTATGACAACACTAAAAAAGCTGGTTTCCAGAACGGTACAACAGGTAACTGGTATGTTGTAGGTGATGAAGATTGGGGCTTTGCAGGTCTTAAAGTTGAAGGCAAAGGCTATTCAAACGGTTCACTTGCTGTTCAGGACCTTATCAACAACAATATTGACTTCGTTGTTATTGACGCTGACCCAGCAAAATTCATTACAGATGCAATTAATGCAGTAGCATAATTTCAAACAAAATAAATGTTTTGCCATAACCTCACCTTGCGGTGAGGCTATGGCGTTTTTTAAGGATATTGATTTATGAATAATTTTGAAAGAAAAATTGAAAGATTTATAGAATTCTTCATTGAATATGAAGGCTATAAAACTGTTATTGAGGGCTTAGAAAACACTCTCAAAATAGCAATCTGTGGTCTTTTAATTGGTATTGTTATCGGTACTCTTATTGCTATTGTAAGAGTATTACCAAAATATAAACTTTTGCCATCTCGACAGCGTGAGCAACTAACAAGTTCATATCATAAGACTTTACTTCATAATTATTGATAGCCTTTAAATCTAACAGAGAATTGCTTATCATTTGAGAAGATTTTTTTATGCAATTAAGCGCATTGTCAATCGAAGGGATTGTAATATTATTTTTTTCAAGGTGTTTTTTTATAATTTCACAATAAACATCAGTAACAGATAACTGATTACGAATTTCATGAGAAACACATCTTACCTGATTTTTAATTAAGTCTTCATTATTTTGCATAAAAATTATCTCCTTCTATATAACGATAATATTATAACACAAAAATAAAGTAAAACCAACTTTTGCAAAATTATTTATACGTAAATTTCTCATAATCCCAGCACAAA
>CALFTN010000007.1 GCA_937916395.1 uncultured Clostridia bacterium
ACAAAATCAACTGGAGTCAGAGAAATTTATATTTCGGAAGAAGATGTTTTAAATTATAAATCACAATATCCACAGTATGTTAGCACATATTTCAAAGACCAGCTTAAAGGTGAAGATTTGCTTATATACCAGTGTTATCTCTATGCTATGGAGAATTTTTTTACAGGTTTTCACCTTTATGTAGAAGATAATGACAAAGACTTTGATTATATACGCATTGCATTCAGTCTGGATTCTGCATTGCTTGAACAAAACTGGGGTATAGGTGAAACCGAGTGGGATATGCCTACTGATTACATTGGTGAACCAATTTTTATAGGAGTAGATCAATTTACACAAAGTGATTGGGATTTGCGGATGGAAGCAGTAGAAAAGGGTAAACAGATAGTTACAGATATTCCAAAATCTTGTGATACTAAGCTGGAGCAGATGAAATATCTTTATCGTTATGTGTGTGATAATGTTGAATACACCGATTATAAGGATGAGGGTATACCAACTTATCTCTATGACGCTATGTGTGAGGGTAAGAGTAATTGTGACGGATATAGTAATATGTTGTGTCTGCTTTTTAAACTTATAGATGTAGAATGTTACGAAGTCAGTGCTGATAATGTAAAAGATAATAAAAATCCTACGCCAGAAGAACTTGAAAACCCTGGTGGACATACGTGGGTGGTAGCAAAGGTAGATGGTGAATTTTATAATTTTGATGCTACCTTTGAAGATACAAAGGATGTTTCTGTTTATAAGAATGATTTTATGTTTTTTGGTTTTTCGGATGAATATGTTTCATATAAATACTTTAATTGTGACGAGTATAGACCTAAATGTACAGCTAATTTAAAAATAGATTAAAATTAACGGAGAGAACAATGAACATCACAGGCGCAATTTTTGATTTTGACGGAACAGTTTTTGATTCTATGCATATCTGGAAAGGTGTAAAATTCCAATTTTTTGACAGAATTGGTCTTGTTCTTACAGATGAAGATAAAAAAGATTTTGCAAAGCTTTTCCTTTTAGATGCAATAGAGCTTGCAAAGACACGATTTGATTTAAAAATGACTGATAAAGAGCTTTTTGACGAGTTTTTTACACTTATAAAAGAAAAATATCTACTTGATACAGAGCCTAAGAACGATATAATTGAGTTTTTAGAGAAGCTTAAAGCAAAAGGTGTAAAAATGGGTATTGCCACTGCTACAGGCGAACCTGCTCTTATTGCAGTTCTTGAAAAATTTAATATGTTGCATTATTTCCAAGAAATTTATTCAACCTACACAGTAGGTGCTTCTAAAACAGAGCCTAAGGTTTATGATGTTGTTTTAAATGAATTAGGAACTGACAAAGAAACAACATGGATTTTTGAAGATGCTTTATATGCCGCAAAAACTGCAAAAAAAGCAGGGTATAATGTGGTTGGTATTTATGACAAAAGTGAACAAGAACAAGAAGAATTAAAAGGTTTAGTTGATATTTATATTCATAATTATAGTGAACTTGATATAAGGTGAAAAGCATGACTTTTGACGTGAATAAATTAAAGTGGATAAGGGAGCCGAAAAATTATAATATATCTCAAGAAAAAATTGAGATTATAACCGAGCCGCATACAGATTTGTGGCAAAGAACGTATTATCATTTCAGAAATGATAATGCACCTGTTTTGCAGATGGAAACAGAAGAAAAGTATTTTTCATTTATTGTGAAAACAGAATTTGAAAGTGAAAATCGTTTCGACCAATGTGGCGTTGTAATGTATCTCGATAGCGAGAATTGGCTCAAAGGTTCTATTGAATTTGAAAATAAAAAGTTTCAGCATCTTGGGAGTGTTGTTACAAATAATGGTTATTCTGACTGGGCAACAACTGAAATTGATGCTTCAATAAAGTCAATGTGGTACAGATTCAGCAGAAGAGAAAATGATTTTTGCATTGAATGTTCAGAAGATGGTGTAATATATAAGCAAATGAGAGTTTGCCATATGTTTAATGTTAAAGATAAAATTCAATTTGGTGTTTATGCTTGTAGTCCTGAAAATTCTTCTTTTAAAGCAATATTTACAAATATGGAAATAACTGAATGTACGTGGCTTGCACATGATGGGCAACAGCCTGATAAAGAATAAATTTTAAAATTTAAAGGGGTAAATATGAAGAGTAGTAAGAATAATATTGTATTAAAGATTTTAGCAATAATAGCTGTGGCGGTTGTCTTGTTTTTTGTCATAACTTCAGTTATAACAAAGGTTGGTGTCAATAAAAATTTAGAAAATATTAAAAGCTTTGAAAAGGTCGAAATCGAAAATCAGTTAGTGCCTTATAAAGATGAAAATGGCTATTGGACCTTTACAACTGACAGAGATTTTAAAGTAGTTCAACTTACTGACGTTCACATTGGTGCGGGTTTTATGAGTCACGGTAAAGACTTAAAGGCACTTAATGCAGTTGCCGCTATGGTAACGGCAGAAAAGCCAGACTTAGTAGTTGTTACAGGCGATATTGCTTACCCGATACCACCTCAGGCGGGTACAGACGATAACCTAGCTTCTGCAACGATGTTTGCAAGTCTTATGGAGCAGTTAGGTGTTTATTGGACAGTTACTTTTGGTAACCACGACACAGAAAGATACAGTGATTACAATAGGGCAGAAATCGCAGACTTTTATGAAAATAGTGGTTTCAAACATTGCCTTTTCAAAAGTGGTCCTGAGGATGTAGATGGTTATGGAAATAATATTATAAATATTAAAAATTCCAAAGGTGAAATTACCCAGTCAATTTTTACATTTGACAGTCACGCTTATTTAAGACACGACATTTTAGGTTTTGGTCACGGTTATGAAAATATCCGTGAAAGTCAGGTTGAGTGGTACAGAGAAAATATAGAGAAATTAACTGAGTATAATAAATCAGTTTCAAATATGGAAAATCCTGTTCCTAAATCAACTGCATTTTTCCACATTCCATTAGAGGAATATCAGAATGCGTGGTATGAATATGTTGAAAACGGCTTTAAGGATACCGAAAATGTAAAGCATATTTATGGCGTTGCAGGTGAGAGCGGAATAATCGTTTTCCCTGGTGAGGGTGAAGATACTCTTTTTGAAACAATGGTAGAGTTAGGCTCAACAAAGGGCATTTTCTGTGGTCATGACCACGAAAACAATTTCTGTGTTGAATATAAGGGAATCAGATTAACTTATGGTATGAGCGTTGACTACTTAGCATATATAGGTATTTCAAGAAGAGGCGCACAGCGTGGCTGCACAGTAATTACATATTCACCTGATGGTAGCTTTACAAGTAAAAACGAAAACTATTACCAGGATAAATACGTTTCCACATTTGAAAAAGAAGTTGTAAATATGGAAGAAATGACTCAACTTGCAGAGCTTCCTGAAGAATAAAAATATATCACTGCTTGAATTTTTGTTCAGGCAGTGTTTTTTTATTTTTAATAAAACTGAAACATTTTATAAAAAACTCAAAAACAATAAAGATTTAAAATACAGATATAACAAAAACGAAAGAGGTAAACAAAGCCTTGTTTTTGTTCGATTTGTCCGTTCTGCATCTTTTTTTCTATCCCCTAAAAAGAGGCTGTAAAAAACATTGAGTTTTTTACAGCCGTTTTTTCATTCCGTTTTGATTTTGTTTAAGTTTTCTATAAGCAATGAACCTAGAATTATAAAGAAAAGTAAAAATACAGGGAAAAGCGAAATTGAAATATGATTTGCAATAAGACCAAAAACTGGTGGCATAAATGAAGAACCTGTATAGGCAAAAGCCATCTGAACACCAACAACTGCCTGTGAATTTTCTTTGCCGAAATTTTGTGGTGTCGAGTGAATAATTGCGGGATAAATAGGTCCGTTGCCAAAACCAGTTATAAAAATACCAATAAGGCAAATAATAGTGCTTTTACATGGAAGTATCATCATAATAAGACCAGCTATTGCGATTGTGTAGCCGAGACGTATCATTTTTTTGTCGCCTAATTTATCAGCAAAAAAGCCTGTAATCAAACGGCTAAAAGTCATACCTAAATAAAAGAGTGAAGCATATTTTGCAGCAGAATCAACAGAAAGCCCTTTGCCCAATACGAGAAAACTACTTGTCCACGAAAAGGCAGTTGCTTCTACTGCACAAAATGCTAAAAATGCGAAAAGAACACTTTTAACACCTTTAATTTTAAAGATTTCTTTGAGCTTTTTGGGTTTGGGGGCTTCTTTGTCATTTTCGGTAGCAAAATTATTGGTTTTAATCTTTTTCCATAAAGGAAGACTTATGAAAAGAATTACTGTTAGAATTATCTGGATAATGCCAACGGTTCTGTAGCCATTTGCCCATTGTCCGTTTTTTGAAAGCCAAAATCCCATAATGTAAGGGCTGATACTTGCACCTACACCCCAGAAGCAGTGAAGCCAACTCATGTGTTTTGAAGCAAAATGAAGTGCAACAAAGTTATTAAGAGCCGCATCAACCGCACCAGCACCAAGCCCTAATGGAACAGCGCAAAGAATTAAATGCCAGAATTCACTGCAGAACGAAAAGCCTAAAAGTGCAGTAGCGGTCATACCCACACTTATTGATGTAACAAGTCCTGCGCCAAATTTGCTTGTTAATTTGTCAGACATAAGACTTGCAATGATAGTTCCACCAGAAATCGTCATGGTAACAATACCGGCAAATGAAAGTGGAACATCTAAGGATGGTTGCAAAACTGGCCAAGAAGCACCGAAAAGTGCATCGGGAAGCCCAAGGCTTATAAATCCTAAATAAATTATTGCTAAAAGAAGAGTAAACATAAAATCACCAGGAGGTATATTAACATTTTAAGTTTTAAAATTCAAGAATTGTGTGAAAAGATTTTGCTGAACAGGAAAATATAATTGATTTGTCGGAATTGTTGGAGTATAATAGAAGAAAATATAAAGAGGAGAATTGTTATGGGTATTTTTGATAAGTTTAAGAAAAAAGATGTAAAGCAAGAAGTTGAAGGCAAAACGAATCAAGCTGAGGCTAAAAATGGAAAAGAGTTATTCCCTGAGTTTTTATATTCAGAGCAAGAGCTGGATGAATTTGAAAAATATATTGAAACACAGTTTGGTGAAATCAGCTTCGTATTTCACGAAATTTGTTCGCCAGATATACATTTGGATATTATTGTTATTGAGCCAAATGAAAAGAGTAATTATTATAAATTGATTACTATGGGTGCAGGCGCATATAAAATGAATGTGCCAGAAGAGCTTCAACAATATAATCTTGAAAGAGCAGAGTTTATGATGTTTTTGCCACCAGATTGGGATGTAAAATCAAGCGATAATAAATATTATTGGCCTATTAAGATGTTAAAAAGTGTGGCAAGGTTACCTGTAAATTACAACACATGGCTTGGGTTTGGTCATACAGTATCATCAGATGCAGGGAATACGCCTTATGACGAAAGTACAGGCTTTTGTAGCATAGTTTTACTTTCAGGTTTAAATCAGGAATTCGAAAAAATGAATTTAGAAATATCTGGTTTAGGAAAAATGAATTTTTATCAAATTTTCCCACTTTACGAAGAGGAACTGAAATACAAGCAAGATAACGGCATAGAGGCGTTGTGCAGTTTGTTTGAAGATGAGGATTTATCTCCTGTAATCAATATTGAAAGAAAAAATAATTGTAAGAAAGAGTAAAAGGTATGTTACAGCAAGAATTAAAAAGCAGAAATGTTCCTGAACTTAAATCCCATGAAGAAATGATTGAAATTTTACAGAATGAGATTTATGGCAAAAAGCTTCCAGAGCCAGAGAAATTAGAGTTTATAAAAGAAGAGGAGCCAATGGTTCCACGTTTTTGTGCAAACAAAGCGAGTATACATAGAGTAATCGCAAAAGGCATTGTGAATGGCAGAGAATTTTCTTTTCCATTCTATGAGGTTTTGCCAAATGACAATAAAAAACATCCATTTTTCATTCATGTGAATTTCAGAGATGCTAACCCAGACAGATATCAGCCGACAGAAGAAATTATTGACAATGGTTTTGCAGTCTTAACCGTTTGCTATGAAGATGTTACATCTGATGACGATAATTTTACAAATGGTCTTTCTAGAACACTTTTCCCTGATGGTAAAAGAACCCCAGACGATTCTGGAAAAATTGCTATGTGGGCGTGGGCGGCGAGCCGTGTTTTAGATTACGCTGAAACACTTTCTGACAGATTGGATTTAGAAAAAAGTGTGGTTTGTGGTCACTCAAGGCTCGGTAAAACTGCTCTTGTTGCAGCAGCCTTTGATGAGCGCTTCAAATTCAGCTATTCAAATGATTCTGGGTGTAGTGGTGCTGCTCTTGCAAGAGGTACAAAAGGTGAAACAGTTGAAGATATTTGCGACCGTTTTCCATTCTGGTTCTGTGAAAATTATAAAAAATACGCAAGTAATGAAAGTGCAATGCCATTTGACCAGCATTACCTCATTGCTTCTATAGCTCCAAGATATGTGCTTATAGGTAGTGCAAAAGAGGATGCGTGGGCAGACCCAAAATCTGAGCAATTAGCTTGTGTTGCGGCTTCATCTGCTTTTAAAAATGGCTTTGAGTGTCAAAATCGTTTTGCTGAAGCAGGCGACGAATTTTTCTTAGGTGACCTTGGTTATCACATGAGAAAAGGTACACATTATTTTAGTCGTGAAGACTGGCAGAAGTTAATTAAATTTGTAAATAGCAAATAAAAAAAGTTGGAGTTGTAGCCCTTTGCGTTGCAACTCCATTAATATTTACAAGAATATCATTTTATGTTATAATAGCTTGGATAATTTATTGAATGTGTGGGTGGCAATATGTTAGAAGTTAAAAATCTTAAAAAGGTTTATAAAACTAAAAATGATGTTGTTACAGATGCGCTTGATGGTGTGTCAATTCAATTCCCTGAAAAAGGCTTAGTGTTTTTGCTTGGTAAATCAGGTAGTGGCAAGTCAACGCTTCTTAACGTCTGTGGTGGTCTTGATGCACCAACAGAAGGCGAAATTATAGTTAAGGGCAGAAGCAGTAAGGATTTTACACAAAGTGATTTTGATAGCTACAGAAATACTTTTGTTGGTTTTATTTTTCAGGAATATAATATTTTAGATGAGTTTTCTGTGGAAGATAATATTGCTTTAGCACTTGAATTGCAAGGCAAACCTAAAGATAAGGAAGCAATCGACAAATTGCTTAAGGATGTCGATTTGGATGGTTTTGCAAAACGTAAACCCAATACACTTTCAGGGGGTCAGAAGCAAAGAATTGCAATAGCACGTGCGCTTATTAAATCTCCAGAAATTATTATGGCGGACGAGCCTACTGGTGCACTCGATTCTGCTACCGGAAAGCAAGTTTTCGAAACTCTCAAAAAGCTTTCGAGTGATAAGCTTATTGTAGTCGTTTCTCACGACAGGGATTTTGCAGAGGAATATGGCGACAGAATAATTGAATTAAAAGATGGTAAAATTCTTTCTGATGTTACAAAAACAGAAGTTAAAACAGAAGAATTATCAGAAAATATTAATTCCTTTGGTGACGTGCTTTGTATAAAAAATGGTGCTGAGCTCACAAATAGTGATTTTGAGAGAATTAAAGATTTTCTCAAAAATTCAAAAGAAGACGTAATTATCGCAAATGGCGAAAAAGATGTTGAAAAAATTAAAAAGGTAAGTCGCATAAGTGACAGCGGTGAAAAAGAAGTATTTAAAGATACAGATGTTTCTGAAGTTAATGAAAAAGAATATACAGATGAAGAAAGTAAATTCATACGTTCAAAACTGCCGTTAAAGCATGCTTTTAAAATTGGTGCTTCAAGCCTTAAGAATAAGCCAATGAGACTTGTTTTAACTATACTTCTTTGTACAATTGCGTTTGTTCTTTTTTCGCTTCTTACCACACTTAATTTTTATGATAGCGAAGCAACCTTTTTGCAAACAATGGCAGATTCTGATAATTCTATGATTCAGCTTAAAAAAGAGTTTAAGACCCAGGTTAAGTGGGTAGATAAAATTGCTGGTGAATCTGAATATGAATCAATCACTTCTGGTAAATTTACAAATGAAGAGCTTGCAGAATTAACTAAAACTTTTGGTACGAAAGCATTTGGTGGTATAAGTCTTAGTTCTAATTTCAATGTGCGTCAATCCAATAGCCAATACTGGTTGACAAATGTTGGTGCGTTTGCAGTGTTGCCAGAAAAAAATGACCTTCGTAATGATATAATTGGTGAATATCCAGTGAATGACGACGAACTGATGATAACATCATACACAGCTAATATGCTTCTTAATTGTGGTGCATTCAGTAGCGAAAATGAGCCAATAAATCTTGGAAAGTTTGATGATATTATTGGCAAGAGAATTGTTTTAGGTGGTATAGATTATAAAGTAACAGGCGTTTTAAAGGTTCCCGAGATTTCAGCAGAATATGATGTGTTAAAAGAGTCTGGTGACGAAAACAGAACGCTTTTAATGGATTATAATTTGCTTTTGGCTGATGGGCTTTATCTTGTAGCGTTTGTTACAGAAAATCATTTGAAAACATTATCTGAAGAAAATAGTGAATATGTTGAAAGTGTTTACAACTATACTGAGGTATGTGCTACAATAAATGACAATGGCAAGAAAAATTTTCCAGAGTGGGCAAATGCCTGTTATATGGATTATTCATCCTTTAAAGACAGAGAAGATATAATTTATTTGTCTGAAGAAAATAAAGAACTGGGTAAAGACGGTGCAATTATTTCTTCAATAGCTTTATCATCTATGGCGTCTGAATATTTTTATTCACTTGCAAACAGTGGTTACTACTCTGACAGATATTATAATCTGGGTGAAATAGCTAACAATATATCTCAGGGTGGCGAGTATGTTTATAATACGGCTACAGATGAGGATGAATTTATAGCTTACACCAAGGATGAAATAAAAGAAAAACTCAATGAAGTCTTAACAGCTCTTAAAAATAGTAATGGTGAAATTGTTGTTGATTTTCAGATGTTTGATAAAAATAACAACATAGGCTTTGGTGATATCGAAGAGTTTAAAATTATAGGCGTTTATTATGAAGAGCGAAACCTTTATTCTATGGGTAAAATTGTAATTCCGGATAAAAGCTTTAACAAAATATGGACTTCTCAGAAAGGAACACTCGATTATTACGCAGAAACTAAAACGAATTATTCTGAAAATCCAGAAGCATTTTATACAAATGTATATTTGCCTTTTGAATACTCAGAGCAGCTTGCAAAAGATTTCTGGGCAATTTACGAGAATAAAAACTGGACAGAGAACGACAGCCGTCTAGCTTTAGCAGGTAACTTTATAGATCAGCTTCAATCGGTAGATTATACTGTAAAAGAATTATCAACTGCATTTTTGTATATCGGCTTGGTGCTAGCAGTATTTGCAGTACTTCTTTTCTCTAACTTTATTTCTGTTTCAATCAGTAACAAGGTTAAAGAAATCGGTATTTTAAGAGCAGTTGGTGCGAGAAGCATAGACGTGTTCAAAATATTCTTCTCTGAATCATTTGTTATTGCAGCAATCTGTGTAGTAATTTCAACTGTTACCACAATAATTGCCTGTAATGTGATTAATGTTGTATTGGCTACAGAAATTGGTGCATCTCTTATGGTGTTTGGCTTTGCATCATTTGCTGTGTTGGTTTTAATTTCAATTGTGACCGCAGTAATAGCAACCTTCTTACCTGTATATAATGCAGCCAAGAAAAAGCCGGTTGATTCAATAAGGTCAATTTAATAATTGAATAATTTTAATAAATGTGTTAGTATGAAGATACATTAATAAAAAGGGGTTTTAAAAATGTCTGAATTATTAGTTCCGGTGCTTTTATTGGCAGTAGGGTTTGTGTTGCTCATTAAGGGTGGCGACTGGTTTGTTGACGGTGCTACAGGTATTGCAAGACGTTTTCACTTACCAGAAATTTTAATTGGTGCCACTGTTGTTTCTATTGGTACTACTTTACCAGAGGTTATGGTTTCTGCAGGTGCAGCGGCTGGTGGTAATGGCTCAATTGCTTATGGTAATGCAATTGGTTCAATTATTTGTAACACCTCTTTAATTTCCGCTATAACAATTTCAGTAAAACCAGGTGCAGCAGCAAGAAAAAGTATGATTTTACCAGTTGCTTTCTTTTTCGGTTCTGCAGCGTTCTATTGTGGTACTGCTTATATAACAGGCGAATTTTCACGTTTAACAGGTATCCTTTTACTTATTACATTTGTTGTTTATATGGTAACAACTGTTTTAAGAATGAAAAAAAGCGCAGCACCTATTGAGGTTGTTGAAAAAGAAGAAGAACTTGGTGCTCTCACAAGTGAAGAAGAGTTAGAAGCAAAAAGTGGCGAAGACCACGTTGTTGAATCAAAAGAAAAAGGCACAAAAGACAGTCTTTTAAAAGATATTGTTATGTTGGTTCTTGGTGCAGCGGTTATTGCTGTTGGTGCAGATTTACTTGTTGATAACGCTACAATCGTAGCAAAAGCACTCGGTGTTTCAGATGCGGTTATTGGTCTTACTATAGTTGCTTTAGGTACATCACTTCCTGAGCTTGTAACAGCTATCACATCACTTGCAAAAGGTCACGGCTCACTTTCACTCGGTAATATTATAGGTGCAAACCTTTTCAATTTAGTTCTTGTTAGTGGTACTGCTATTACAATCAATCCGTTTACAGTTCCTTGCTCAGGCTTAATTAATGGTATTAACTCTTCACTCGTTCTTGATATTCCTGTAATGCTCGCAGTAATGCTTATACTCACAGTACCAACAATGATAAAGCAAAAGCTTTCTCGCTGGCAGGGTATTTTAATGCTTGGTATTTATGTTGCATTTGTAGGGCTTAGCTTTGTTATTGGGGCTAATTAGTTGACTAGTATGGCTAGTGTGGCTGGTTGCTAGTGTTATAAAAAATATATTATCCTATCATTTCAGTTCAAAAGAATTGAAATGATAGGATTTTTCTATTATCTGACACCTGATATCTAATTGTTACTTGCCACTTATATACTTGCAACTAATTTATATCAGGATTTTTATAATCTTCAGGTAATCCCAAAAGATAATTTGCTGAAACTTTAAAAAATTTGCAAAAAACTATAATATCATCGAGATTAGGTTCGAATTTACCACATTCTATATAAGATATTTTTCGTTGAGAGAGATTTACTTTTTCACCAAGCTGTGTCTGGTTTAAGTCCATATCTTCTCTCAACGCTTTTATTTTTTCTCCAAAAGTTAAATTCATATCTATCACCCATTATATTTTATGTTAGATAGAAACTTTCTATTGACTTTTAGATACAAAATATCTATAATTTATATAAAGGACTTTAAAAATTTAATTTCTGTAGAATAAACAGTTATAGAGTATGTTTTAGGAGGTTTCAATATGATTATTGGTAATAGCAATTTTTTTACAGGAGCATATAATGAACGTATTTATTCTCAAAACAATCAGACTCTTCAAATTTCAAAAGAAAAAGAAAATGAACTTTCAAATGCAATAAAAGAAGCACAAAAAACACTTAATAGAGACAGAAGTGATAAAACTTCAATTTCACAAGAAGCAAAAGATTTTTTGTGCAGTGATGCCGCAATAGAAAAAATGCAGGCAGATTTAATAGACTTGTATAATAAAAGCGGTGTTGAATTAAAACAAATTGCTTTAGAAAATCCAGAAGACAAGTTCTGGACCAATACAGGCAATCAATGGTTAACATTGAGCAAAGAATTATATAATAATGGTTTCTATGACAATATGTCAGATGAAGAAGTGAAAGTAGTAGAAGATATTCTTGCAAAAATAACTGCTGGTATGGACAGTTTAAGCAGAACAATGTACAATACAGGTATTGATTATAATAAATATGTTTCCGGACGCAGTTATTTTATGGATTCTAGCGAAGCGATTTTAGAATTGGAGTCAGCAACAAGTGCTTTGAAATATTTTTGTGAGACAAAAGTTGATGAGGACTTAAAAGAAAGCTTTAATATTTTAATAGATAATTTTTATTCTCATAATTCAAAACTTATATCAGACTACAAATCCCCAATGGAAAGTTTCAACAAAGCAGTCAATACTATAAATAGGGGTAAAATTGATTCCGAGAAACCAAAAGAATACAATTTACAAATACAATTGGGTGAAATTACTCACGATGTAAAAGAAAATCAAGATTTTGCAAAAGAACTTTCAGCGTTATTTATCCAATTAATGTCTAAACAGGACAACACTTCAATCTGGAGTGAAATAGAAAAAGTATATGTAGATTACAATACTAAAGGAACAGATAGCAAAGAATTAGAAAACTACGAAAAAGAAAAATGTCAGGCAATAATCAATAGATTGAAAGGTTATTGGGAAGAAATAGAATAAAAACCAAAAAATCCTATCATTTCAGTTCAAAAAATTGAAATGATAGGATTTTTCTATTATCTGACACCTGATATCTAATTATTACTTGCCACTTGTATACTTGCACACTTGCAACTGAACTGACCACTAGCCACACCAGCCACACTAGCCACACTAGCCATACTAATTTCTTATTGCTAAATAAAGAAATTTGTGTTAGTATAAATCTAACTTCAAAAAGGGGGGTAACTTTATGAAAAAGTTAAAAGATAATTGGATTTTTGAACTTAGTATTACAACCATTTTATTAGGTTTAATGTGTTATGCGGCATATTCGTTGTGGTACATATTTGACGGCACTTTAAGTAGTGGTGACGTACATCTTTACACAGCACTTACAAGTGTTGCACTTGGTTGGTTTATGATGGTTTTCACAAAGACCATTATTGAAAAAGCTAATTGGTTTATGAAACTCAGTTCATTTTTAACAGGTTGTGTTTTGTTCCAAGTGTTAATGTGGGGAATAAATGCAAATATGAACCCTGTAATTAATGACGATACTTTTAATGATGACAACGTTGTTATATACGTTTTTACAATAACATTTATTATGTCAGCAATTCATCTTTTAGGTGCGTTTATAGTAAAGGCAATAAGAAAACCGAGAACAGTAAATATTCTTTTTGCAATTATTTATTTTGTAGTTTCTTGCGGGGGTGTTATTATTCTCAACGAAGAAAACATTAAAGCTCTTGAATATAAAAAGAATATTCAGTTTGACAGAGTAAGTGCTACAGAAATGAACGTTTCAGAAGAAGAAAAAGCACTTTGTAAAAATTGGCTTGATGAAAATTTATTGAATACAGTTACAAACAATCTTCCGTTCACATTTAAGGTTGATGGTAAAGAGTTCAGTATTGCAGACTGGAAGAACATAGAAATAAAAGACTCTGAGAAAAAATATCAGGGTGGCAAAACCAAAAATATAATTTTTACTAATGAAAATAGTGGTCTTCAAGTAATAGTTGAAGCAACTCTTTTTTCTGAAAATGCAACTTGTCAATGGGTTGTGTATCTTAAAAACACAGGTACAGAAAATACTGGTGTTATAAGTGATTTTTATGCACTTAATTCATCTTTTGCGACAGGCAAGGCAGAACTTTACTATTCAATGGGTAGTAACACTGCGGCAAGCGACTTTTCGCTCATAAAAAAAGATTTATCTGCTAAAACATTTGGTTTTGGCGGTGTAGATGGTAAGCCTACAGAGAATTATCTTCCATATTTCAATATCTTCGGTGAAGAGTTTGGTATGGTTGTGGGTATCGGTTGGACTGGTCAATGGGCATCATCGTTCAGCAATAAAAACGGTGAAACTGTTATTACAGCAAAGCAAGAGAATTTTAATGCATACCTTCTTCCTGGTGAAGAAGTTCGTTCACCGCTTGTTTCAGTAAGCTTTTATGAGACGTATGAGACTGACAACGCTTTAAAGGGCTTTAATATGTTCAGAGAGTGGATAATGGACTGTGTTTACCCTGAGAATGTGACACAAAATTCATACACAGTAATGGAAGTTGCAGGACCAATGTCAACAAGAACATCTGACGAAATTATTGAAGTTCTTAATGGTTTAGATAAAGAAGTATTTAAACATACTGATGCATTCTGGATGGATGCTGGTTGGTACAGCTATAACGAGGGCTGGTACGATGGCGTTGGTAACTGGACAGTAGATAAAAACAGATATGACAACGGTATAATTGAACTTTCCGACTATGCAAAGAAAAAAGGTCTTAAACACACTCTTTGGTATGAGCCTGAAAGAGTTTTCCCTGGTACAGAATTCTATAATAAGGGTATGGAAAACCAAGAATGGCTTATTTCAGTTGATGGTGAAGACAACCTTATGTGGAACCTTGCAGATGAAGACGCGTTAAAGTATTATTCCAATTACATTTTAGCGTCACTAAAGGAAAATGGGGTTACAATTTATCGTCAAGACTTTAACTTTGCACCACTCAAATACTGGCAAAAAGCAGATAGTGAATATTATGACGGTAGAACAGGTATCTGTGAAAACCACTACGTTACAAATGAATATAAATATTTAGATTACCTTACAGAAAATATTCCAGGTCTTATAATTGATAACTGTGCTTCAGGTGGTAAACGCCTTGATTTAGAAATGGCTTACCGTAGTATTGCATTCTGGAGAAGTGACTACAACTGTTCATATCATCCGGATTTATTTGAAGCAACTCAGTCCCAGACTTATGGTATTTCATTCTGGTTGCCAATTACAGGGGCAAATCTTTATATGATTGATGAGTATACCTGTAGATCTGCTATAATGCCACTTATGCTTATGGATTTCTTTTCACATCAGAATCCTGAATTCCGTTACTATGACGAACAACGAGCACAAATGGGTGAAAGATATTACCCAATTGAGTTTGGTAGCTTCGATAAAGATAAGATGTTAGCAATGCAGTTCTCAACAGAAGATGCAAGCAGTGGTATGGCGCTTATTTATAAAAGAGCGAATGTTACTGACACCGAATATACACTTTTCTTAAACGGTCTTAAAACTGCTACAGAATATAAGATTTATGATATTGATAATCCTGACAAGGTTTATACTATGGAAGGCATTGAGCTTATGAATTATGGTCTTACTTTACCTTTACCAGAGGGCGAAAAGGCTATGATAATTATGTTTGAAAAGACAAATGATAAAAAGAGATAAATGTAAAATAATTCTTGCTTCGGGTGTTATAAGTTTACTTTTAATAGTTTTTGCAATTGGAATTGCTATTAGCATCTGGAATTACGGGAAAGTGGATGAAAAAGCACCAGCAGATGTTGCAATCGTTTTAGGTGCGGCAATATCTGATGGTGAGGTTTCGCCTGTGTATCGTGAAAGAATTAATCACGCTATTACTCTGTATGAAGCGGGAATAGTTGATTATATTATTCTGACAGGTGGTTTTGGAGAGGGTAGCTTTAAATCAGATTCGGCGGTTGCAAAGGAATATGCACTTTTGCAAGATGTTCCTGCCGATAAAATTTTAATAGAAGAAAAGTCGACTATAACTGAAGAAAATCTTGAGTTTTCAAAAGAACTAATGACAGAAAATAATCTTGAAACTGCAATTATAGTGAGTGACCCTTTACATATGAAAAGGGCTATGCTTATGGCAGAAGATTACAATATAAATGCACTTTCATCACCGACACCTACGTCAATGTATAAATCATTAAAAACGAAAATACCATTTCTGTTACGAGAAGAATTTTTCTATGTTGGTTATTGTGTTGTGCGACTTTTCAGGTAGGTGAATGATATGAAAAAAACAATGAAAAGAATTACCATTATTTTAATTGTTCTTTCAGTTACATCTCTCTTATTGAATTTTTATTTGAAAACAGATTTATTTTTAATACTTTCAATCACATTTTGTACTGCTTTATATCATTTTGTTATGCGACTTTTTGTTGGTGAAATCTGCAATAAATTTATTGGACCTAAATTAAATTATAATTCAAAATGGTTTAGCGAAAAGAATTTCGAGAAAAAATTATATAAATTTTTGAAAGTTAAAAAATGGAAAAAGTTTGCACCTACATACAGTCCAGAAAGCTTTTCATTGGAAAGTAATTCAAAAGAGGATATTATAAGAACTATGTGTGGTGCAGAGGTTGTACACGAAATTATAATTGTGCTAAGCTTTTTACCACTCGTTGTTTCAGTTCAGTTAGACTCTGTTGTAGAATTTATAATAACGTCTGTTATTGCCGCATTGGTTGATTCTGTTTTTGTAATCATTCAGAGATTTAACAGACCAAGAGTAATAAAATTATTAAAACGCAGTGAAAGACAGTCGAGGAAGTGAGCTTGAAACTAATTCCTGGTTCCTAATTCCTAGTTCCTCCAACGACAAATATTGACAAATTTTTAAAAATATGCTAACATATTAGTCAATGAGGGAGTAATTCGGTATTAAAAATACCAGATTCATCGTCAAGACAGAGGTTTTCTCTCGGTGTGTCAATTAAGAATGAGACTCATACATGGTTTTTGCTGTGTATGAGTTTTTTTAATTACTAACTCAGAAACAGACACAATTTTGAAAGGGTGGAATTTATTATGAAAAAGAATATTGTAAAAATTGCGATTGTAGCAGTCTGCACTGTACTTGTTGCTGGTGTGTGTTTAACTTGTTTTACAGTAGTTAAAGCGGGTCACACAGGTGTGGTTTTAACTTTTGGTGCAGTTGAAGAAAATGTTTTTGATGAGGGTTTGCACTTTAAAATGCCTATAGTGCAGACAGTTGTTCAGATGAATAATCGTACACAAAAGGTTGAAACAGAAGGTAGTGCCTCCTCAAAAGACTTGCAGATTATTTCTTATGTAGTTGCAGTTAACTACCATGTAAGAAGCGAGGCTTCTGCAACGCTTTACCAGAATGTCGGCAAAGATTACGGTACAGTAATTATTGTTCCTGCAATTCAGGAAAGTATTAAAGCGGTTACTGCACAGTTTACTGCTGAAGAACTTATTACAAAGCGTCAGGCAGTAGGTGACCAGATTAAAGAAGCGTTATCTGAAAAAATTAATTCTTATGGTATAGAAGTTGAAATTTTCAATATTGTGAATTTTGATTTCTCAGAAGAATTCAATGCAGCAGTTGAAGCAAAACAAACAGCACAGCAACAAGCTTTAAAAGCTCAGCAGGACCTTGCAAGAATTGAGGTTGAAGCTCAACAAAAAATTACTCAGGCAGAAGCTGAAGCTGAAAGCATCAGACTCATTCAGGAAGCACTTGCAAAGTCACCAGATTATGTTGATTATGTAAAGTGGAGTAAATGGGATGGTAAATTACCTGAAGTTGTTGGTAGTGATGGCGTTCTTGTTGATGTAGGTGACTTAGGTTAATAATAAATAAACAGCAAAAACCAATTGGGACTGTAAAAAAACTTAACGTTTTTTTACAGCCCCATATTTTGTTAACATAAGCATTGATTTTTTCTTGACAATGTGTATAAATTGTATTATATTTATTTATGTAATTTTAATAAACCTAAATGTTTAAAAACAAAGGGGGAAAAACAGATGGATGCTGGCGGTAGTTGTAGTCACGCGAGAAATAAAATCCGATATTTTGGCGGTTTAAAAACGAAGCCACAAGTGGCATCTGTTTTTGTTATTGTCTGACTGAAAAATTAAGGTGCTTTTGCCTTGAGTTTTTTCGGTTTTGTGGCATTTTGTAAAATTAACCGCCGAGCGTAAAGCTCGGTTTTTTTATTTCTTAACCTATTGGAAAAACTAGAGTTGGAGGTTAAGATATGGATAAAGACATTATCATAAAATTATTTGAGAAAAAAGAATATAAAGCAATAAAAAGTATCTTCGATACAATGAACCCTGTTGATACTGCTACTCTTTTGCCTGAATTCGAAGAAAAAGAAATGGTGCTTCTTTTTAGATTAATTCCAAAAGAAAATGCTGCAATGGTGTTTACTTATCTTGAAGCTGATTCACAACAGGTTCTTTTAGAAGCGTTTACTGATAAAGAGTTAAAGCATATTATGGACGAAATGTTCATTGACGATACTGTTGACGTTATCGAAGAAATGCCTGCAAACGTTGTAAGTAGAATGTTAAGTGCGGCAGGCGATAAGAGAGAAAGTATAAATAAAATTCTCAATTATCCGGAAGACAGTGCCGGTAGTATTATGACTTTAGAGTATATTACTCTTTTGCCAACTATGACTATTGGTGATGCGCTAAAAAAGATTAAATCAATCGGTGCAAAATTTGAAACGGTTTACACCTGCTATGTTGTTGAAAAGCATAAGCTTTTAGGTATTATTACAGCAAAAGAGCTTCTCACTCAGGATGATAATATTGTTATTTCAGATGCAATGGAAACAAATATTATTACAGTCAATACTCATTCAGATAAAGAAGAGGTTGCTAATTTACTTAATAAATATGACTTTTTGGCGCTTCCTGTTGTTGACGTTGAAAACTGTATGGTAGGTATTGTTACCATTGACGACGCTATGGATGTTATCTTGGAAGAAGCTGAAGAAGATATTCAGATGATGTCTGGTATTACACCAACTGATAAGCCATTTTTAAAGACATCTGTTTTTGAAATTTTCAGAACAAGAATTCCGTGGCTTTTAATTCTTATGCTTTCTTCAACATTTACAGGAATTATTATTTCTGGTTTTGAAACAGCACTTGAAAAATTGGTTGTACTTACTGCGTTTATTCCTATGATTATGGGAACAGGCGGTAACTCAGGCAGTCAGGCTTCTGTTACAGTTATTCGTGGTCTTTCTTTGGGCGAGGTTGAAATTAAAGATGTTTTAAAGGTTCTATGGAAAGAAATAAGAGTTTCTGTCCTTTGTGGTGTTGTTATAGCTGTTGCAACATTTTTAAAGGTTTATTTTATAGATGGTCTTGTTATGGGTACAGAAAATGTATCTTTGGTAGTTTCTTTAGTGGTAGCGTTAACTCTTTGTGTAACAGTTATTGTTGCAAAGATAATTGGTTGCGTGTTACCTATTTTAGCTAAAAAAATGGGCTTCGACCCTGCTGTTATGGCAAGTCCTTTTATCACAACTTTAGTAGATGCTATTTCGCTTTTAGTTTACTTTGGTATTGCAAAGGCGTTTTTGCCTATATAAAAATAAATGTATTTCGGAGAAATTTATGAGTTTAAAATTTAAAAACGGTAAATTTACAATTTTACAGGTAAGCGACCCACAGGATTTACAGTATGTAAGAAAAACAATGATGAAAATGCTAGATAAGGCATACGACATGGTAAAGCCTGACTTGATTGTGTTTACAGGCGATAATGTTTTAGGTAATCACTTCCGTGATGCAAGAACCTTAACACCTCTTTTTGTTAAAACAAAAGAAGCAGAGTATAAGGCAATGAAAATTGCAATTGAAAAGCTCTTAAGACCAGTTGAAGACAGAAAAATTCCGTTTTCTATGATTTATGGTAATCACGATGATATGAACGAGATTACAAAAAAAGAGCAGTCAGATATTTATAGAAGATACCCACATTTTGTAGGTCTTGATAATGATGTTGAAATATTAAAGGACGAGACCTTTAATATTCCTATTTATTCAGAGGATGGCAGTGAAATAAAGTTTAATATCTGGATGATGGATAGTGCCTGGAAAGATAAAGAAGCGGATAAATGCTATAACCAGGTAAAGCCTGAAGCAATTGAATGGTATAAGAAAAAGAGTGCAGAATTAAAAGCACAAAATGGTGGAGAGCCTGTGCCTTCTTTAATGTTCCAGCATATTCCGTTAATAGAAATGCTCGATTTAATGGAAGAATGTAATAAGGATGACGAAGGTGCTGTAATTGGTCCTGAGGGCAAATACTTTAAAGCAAAACCGTGTGTAGATGGTGAAATCGGTGAATATATATGCACAGTTTCACAGGGTAATGGTCAGGTAGAAGCAATTAAAGAATGTGGTGATATAAAAGCAATTGTTTTTGGTCACGACCATCAGAATTGCTTTACTACAACACTCGATGGAATAAATATTGTGCAGACACCTTGTGCATCGTTCCGTTGCTACGGCAGACGTTCCAGAGGTGTAAGAGTTTTCACAATTGATGAAAAAACAGGTAATTACGAAACACAGCACCTTAATTATAAGGATTTATGTGGCGATAGCTTAAAGGCAGAGTTAGAATACATCTGGGATGCAGATGGAATGTTAAAAGAAAAAATTCTTTTATGCCTTGGTGTAGGTTTTATTACAACAACTATAAAGCATTTTTTGAAAAAGTAAAAAATACATAGGAGAAAGCGAAATGGCAAAGATTAATGTTATTTCACACAGAGGTGCAAATATGGTAGCACCTCAGAATACTTTACCAGCATTTAAAAAATCATTTGAGATTGGTTGCGATGGTGTAGAAACAGATATTCACTTAACCAAAGATGGTATACCTGTTTTATGTCATAACTTTACTATTGATGAAACCTCAACAGGCAAAGGTGCTATTAAAGATATGACCTATGAGGAACTTTTGCAATATGATTTCGGCTCATATAAGGGAGAGGAATTCAAAGATACTAAAATTCCACTTGTTGAAGAATTCATTAAGCTTTGCAAAGAAAATAATGTAGAAGTGCTTAATATTGAACTTAAAAGTGAAGTTCCAGGCGAGGCACCAATTGAATTCCCAAAAGCTACAATTGAACTCTGCAAAAAATATGATATGTTTGATAAGTTGATTATTTCAAGCTTCGACCCTGCAATTTTAGTTGTGTGTAAAAAGCTTGACCCAAATTGTAAAACAGGTCTTCTTTATGCACCAGATAAAAAAATCGGCAGAAGAATTATGTTTAAGCCATTTAGGTTTGCTAAAGAGATTAAAGCAGATGCAGTTCATCCGTTCAGTGCATTGGTTACAAAAGAATATGTAAAAAAAGCACACAAAGAGGGAATTATGGTTAACCCGTGGACTGTTAATAAAGAAAAAGAAATCAAAAGAATGATTTTTTGCGGAGTCGACGGAATTATTACTGATGACCCAGGACTTTGCAACAAGTTGATAAACTCTTGATTTTAGCGCAGAACAGAAACCCGAAACACAAAAGTTTCGGGTTTCTTAGTCATTTTTTTACCCGCTCGACGTACCTTTGTACGTCTTCGGGGATAAAGAAAATGTCTTCTGCATCTAAACTCAAGAGTTTCTCATCGTTTCAGTAAACAATCGGATAGAGGTGTGAAGTATGTCAGTTTTTGAAAGAATTTACGAAGTAGTAAAAACAATTCCAAAAGGCAAAGTAACAACCTATGGTCAGGTAGCGTTATTAGCTGGTAATCCACGTTGGTCGAGAGTAGTGGGGTATGCTTTGCATAAAAATCCACAACCAGGAATTATTCCTTGCCACAGAGTAGTAACAAGAAATGGTGAAGTAGCAAAAAGCTTTGCATTTGGTGGAGAAAATGTGCAAAGAGAGCTGTTAGAAAATGAAGGAATTGAATTTAAAAATGACGGCACAATCGACCTTAAAAAATATGGTTGGTTTGGTTGAATATATTGTAAAAATATGCTAAAATTTTAACAGCAAATTCTTTTAAATAGAAAGGATAAATTTTATGAAGCTTCGTGCACCAGCTGTTCCGCTTATTACTATTGACCCATATTTTTCAGTGTGGTCAAGAGACGAAAATATAAATTTTAATTTTACAGAGCATTGGACAAATAAATCAAACTCAATAATTGGTACAGTTTTTATAGATGAAAAAGAATATTTATTTTTAGGCTACGACAGAGATATTTTAAAATTAGACCAGACTTCAATTGATATTGATGCATTTTCAACTACTGTAGTAATGGAAAATGATGAAATTTTACTTAATTTAAAATTTACTTCACCAGTTCTTGTGAATGATTTAGAGCTTTTAACACGCCCTGTTTCTTATTTAGCAGTTGATTATAAGTTAAAGGATAATAAAAATCACAATGTTAAAATAGATGTTCGTGTGAGCGAAGAGCTTTGCCTTGACAGAGCCTGCCAGAATGATTTATTACAGGAAAATGTTTCAGTCGGAAATCTCATTGGTATGAGAATGGGTAACGTAGAGCAGAATCCACTTCACAAAAGTGGTGACGATATTCGAATTGACTGGGGTTACGTTTATCTTTTTACTAATGGTAAAAATGCCATTACTAAAACAAGTGACAGACACGGCAGAGAATATATTCACACTGTTTGTGAAGCAAACGAAAATGAAAAAACATTGTTCTTCTTTGCTTATGATGATATTGAAAGCATAGAATACTTCAAAAAACCATTAAAATCTTACTGGAACAGAAACGGCAAGACAATTCTTGAAGCAGTAAAAGAAGCGAATGACGATTATAAAGAAACTTTAAAAAGATGTAACGAATTTTCAGAAAAGCTTTATAATGATGCAGTGAATGTCGGTGGTGAAAAGTATGCCGAATTACTTTTACTCTCATATCGTCAGGTTATTGCTGCTCACAAATTAGTGTTAGATGAAAACGGAGAAATTCTTTACATATCAAAAGAATGTAATTCAAATGGTTGTGCTGCAACGGTTGATGTAAGCTATCCGTCTACACCGATGTTTTTACTTTACAATCCTGAATTGGTTAAGGGCATGATGAGACCTATTTATAAATATGCTAAAAGCGATGAATGGACCTTTGATTTTGCACCACACGATGTTGGTCAATATCCACTTCTTAATGGTCAGGTTTATGGTGAAAATCAATTAAAATATCAGATGCCTGTTGAAGAATGTGGTAATATGCTCGTTATGGAAACAAACGTTGCACTCGCTACAAAATCAACTTCATTTGCAGAAAGTCATATAGAAACTCTTGAAAAATGGTGTAAATATTTAATGGAATTCGGTGCTGACCCTGGTAACCAGCTTTGCACCGACGACTTTGCAGGTCATTTAGAGCATAACTGCAACCTTTCTTTAAAAGCAATTATGGGTCTTCGTGGTATGGCAATTATTATGGAGATGTCAGGTGATAAAGAAAAGGCTGATTTTTATAAAGCAGAAGCAGAAAAAATGGCGGAAAACTGGCTCAAAACTGCAGTGGATGAAAACGGCGAAAGCCTTTTAGCTTTCAACAGACCAAATACATTTTCAATGAAATATAATATGGTCTGGGACAGAGTATGGGGCACAGGTCTTTTTTCACAGGAGTTTATGGACAGAGAACTTAAGAACAATAAAAAATACTTTAATAAGTATGGTATGCCACTTGATTCAAGAGCAGACTACACAAAGAGTGACTGGCTCGTGTGGGTTGCTTCAATGGCGAGTGACAAAAAGACATTCGAAGAATTTATAGAACCACTTTGGCTTACTTATAATGACACTGCAACGCGTGTTGCCATGACTGACTGGTACGACACAAAGTCTGGTAATATGGTTGAGTTTAAACACCGCACCGTTCAGGGTGGATTGTTTATGAAAATTTTAATGGAGAAAAAGTTTTAATGGAAGAAAACAAACAAAATGCAGAATTACAAACAGGAGAAGTAGTGCATAAACGCAGAAAGCGTTATTCGGGTACTCACCCTAAGAAATTCAATGAGAAATATAAAGAATTAAATCCTGAAAAATATAAAGAAGATGTAGCCCACATTATTGCTCGTGGTGCTACACCTGCTGGAATGCATATTTCTATTATGGTTCAGGAAATATTGGATTTTTTAGATATTAAACCAGGGCAAATTGGTCTAGATGCTACTTTGGGCTATGGCGGTCACACTAAAGCTATGCTCGAAAAGCTTGAGGGTAAAGGGCATATTTACGGACTTGATGTAGACCCTATAGAATCAGAAAAAACTAAAAAACGTTTAGCAGATTTGGGCTTTGGGGAAGATATTTTAACAGTTCGTTTGCAGAATTTTAAGGATATTGATAAAGTATCAGAAGAAACTGGACATAAGTTTAATTTTATTCTTGCCGATTTAGGTGTTTCTTCAATGCAGATAGATAACCCCGAGCGTGGTTTTTCATATAAGGTAGATGGCCCTTTAGATTTAAGACTTAACCCGCAAAAAGGAGTCAGCGGTGCTGACAGGTTAAAGCAATTAACAAAGGCAGAAATTGAAGGAATGTTAATTGAAAATTCCGACGAGCCTTATGCCGATAAAATTGCAACTGCAATTTGTCGTTGGAGAAGTCAGAAAAGACCAATAGAAACTACAACCGATTTAAGAAAATGCATTACTGAAGCACTTTCATTTTTACCTAAAAATGAACAAAAAGAAGCTGTAAAAAAATCGTGTCAGCGTACTTTTCAGGCAATAAGAATTGACATAAACAGCGAGTTTGAAGTGCTTTATGAATTCTTGGAAAAATTACCGTCTGTTTTAGCTCCTGGTGGCAGAGTTGCAGTTTTAACTTTCCATTCAGGTGAAGACAGATTAGTTAAAAAAGCATTTAAAGAATATAATCGTGCCGGCGTATTCTCAGAAGTTGCACGTGATGTAATAAGACCATCTCAGGAAGAATGCTTTAAAAATAGCCGTGCAAAATCGACTAAAATGAGATGGGCGATAATGTCGCTACGCTCCAGTGAAGAGTGAATAATGAATGGTGAATAATTGTGGGACCTGCGGTCGGCATTATAATATTTTGTTTTTATTCGTAAATACTAACTTCAGGTGATGAAATATGAATAAAAATGATAAAAAGAAAAATTTAAAAGAACAGGGTGTAGATGAATATCAGGTTGAAATGACGCCATCGGCGGTTTCTGTTGGTGATGCACCAGATGATTCATTTCAGTTAGTAAATAAATACGGAACTTACGAAATTCAACCAACTGCAGATACAGACAATAAGTTCCCCACAATAGCCCAAGGCTTTTCACGAAAAGAACAAGAACGAGAAAGACTTGACGAAAAGAAGGGTGACAAATAAGTTATGTTGCTTAAAACTTACAATGCCGACCGCAGGTCCCGAAATTCTTAATTCAAACGACAAAAGGAGTTTTTACTATGGGCAAAATAATCGCTCTTGGTGGCGGTGTTTTTGAAAATGGCGAAGTGTTGCCAATTATAGAGAGAATTTATGAGATATGTGGTAAGAATAATCCAAGTGTTTTATATTTACCAACAGCCGGATTTGACGATATGGATGATTCTGAAATTATTTTAAAGCCATTTAAAGAACGTTCAACTACCGTTAATTCGCTTCTTTTAACAGATGAAAGCTTAACTGAAGAAGATATTAAAAATAAAATTCTTTCAGCAGACATTATCTACGCTGGTGGCGGTAATCTTGAGTTTTTAATGAATACCTTTAAAAAGACCAAGGCAGACAAATATTTAAAAGAAGCTTATGAAAATGGCGTCGTGCTTTCGGGACTTTCGTCTGGGGCTATGTGCTGGTTCGAGATGGGCTGGGATGATTGTGGCGAAGACCATTCATTTATTTTTGTTGAGTGCCTTGGTATTTTAAAGGGGTGCTTCTGCCCACATTACGAGGGTAAAACCTGGAATAATTTTAAAAACGCTATTAAAACAATTGATTTTGATGGAATAGCGGCAGAGGATGGTGCCGCACTTACATACGTTGATGGTGTTTTCGGTACAGTAAACGGCACTGAGGACGGCGATGTTTTTGTGTTTAAAAAAGAAAACAATTATAAAGAAGAGTTGTTTAAATAATAAAAATCCTTTCAGAGAAATTCTCTGAAAGGATTTTTTATAAGTTAATTGTTTTCATGCCAATTAATGCTTTCGATTTCGTGATTTTTGAAAAAAACAAAACCATAAACTGTAGAATGTTTTGATAATTGATCATTTACTATCCAGGACTCTTCCATTTTTTCATTGGTATAATAAATGCTGACAGAATCTATTTTTATATTATTTTCTTTTAAAATATTGAGCAACATATTCAATTCTTCAGATTTATTTTCTGGCGAATTTGTTGCGATAATAAATACATTAGAATCACCTAAACAGTTACAGAAATACTCATCAAAACTAATATTTTTTATATTGTATTTTTTACTTAAAAGACATGGCTCTATATATACTTGCACATTACCATATATAGGTTCAAGTAATTGGGTGAGGTTTTCTTCTGCTTGAGTGTTGTATTTTAGCGGTAAATAATCAGTTTGCCATTTTTCAGGTGTTTTCAAATCTTCTTCATCAATTATTACAGTTATTATTTTGTTTGCAATATTTTTTGCTTTGAATGTGTATTCGTAACGTTTAGGAGCAGAAAAATCAATGTCGCTGGAACCATTACGATACCAAGTTTCTTCGATTAGTTCAAACTCATCATTATAAACTTCGTTTAATATTTCTACTACAGTTTTTTTGTTATCTTCTTCTTTAAAGGTTTCTGCCTGATTTATATCAGTTTTTGGTTCGCTTGCTATTATGAAAAATAAAATAAAACAAAAAAGAAATAAGGCGGAGTATGCAATTATGTGTCGTTTGTTAAAATTTTTCATTACAATATCTCCCAATAAATCATAAAGTTTAATGTCTAATATTTGCGTTATCGCCAATAAACATCTTCGTTTCCGTAATTTCTAATATCGACTGATGTATGGACAATAGTATTCTTGTAAGGGATACTATCTTCTATCTGTTCTTTAGTCATTTTTTCTTTAACATAATAAATGTTTATATTACTAACTTCTATATTATTTTCTTTTAAAATGGTAACAAGTTTATTTAATTTGTCATCTTTAGTATCGGGGGAATCTGTTGAAACTATCGTTATATGTGAATCCACTAAACAATTGTAAAAATACTCGTCAAATGTTAAGTTTTTAATATTATAATTGTAATCTAAAAAATGAGGTCTTACATCAACTTGTATATCATCATATATTGGTTTAACGAGTTCAGCAAGTTTTTCTTCTGCTTGAGAGTTATATTTTATTGATAAATAATCTGTTTCCCATTCATCAGGTTTTTTAAAATTTTCTGAAAGCATTGTTAATGTTACAACTTCATCAGGTAAACTTTTTGCTTTAAAAGTATATGTATAATACTTTGTGGGGAAAAGTTCAAGGTCAGATAAGAACGCAGGGGCATCTGTTTCGCAGGTATAGTTAATGCATTCAAAATTATCATTGTATGCTTCGGTTAAGATGGTTTCGATATTACTTTTTTCTTTTTCTAATCGTAAGGAAACAAAATCTATAGAGAATATCAAAACAATAGCAAAAAGAATTATTATTGATAGAATAAGTGCAATAAGTATTTTTGTGCGTTTCTTCATTATAATATCCCCCCAAGAATTATAAAATTTATGTTTAATAATGTGATTATAGCATACGATATCAAAAAAATAAACACCCACTTTAATGAGTGTTTAACATATATTATCTAACTAACAAAATTGCCAGCTTCATTTCTGAGTCCTATAAGAATTTCATATTGTAGAGAAAGTGACAGTGCCTTTTGTTTGTGGTAATTAATTTTACCATTGATTTTTTTGTTTCTTTCTTCATTGGAATCATTTAATTGCTTTTTAAGAAGATTTATGCAATACCAATGATACTCAATTTGTAAATAAAACTTTTTTCTTAATAACATTTTATACGACTCCTTTAAATTGATTTATCAGTTTTATCTGACACTTGCTATTATACATACTTTGCTTGTCGAAAAAACTCGCTTTATGTAACAAAAATTGAAAATTTCAAGAAAAACACAATATTTAGGGTGTTTTTTAAGAAAAAAAGCCTTTTAAGTCAATATTTAGATTAAAAAACAAGAAAAAAGGGATTTCTGGGTTTACAAAATTATACAAATTTTCAATTAATTATTGCAAAGTTTTTGTTTTTTTAGTATACTGTTAATATGTAACGCTGTATGTTTTTAGGAGTGTGTTTTGTGAGAATTAAAAAAATTGTTTCAATTATATTAGTTTTGTTTGCATTATTGAATGTTTTTTCAATTTCAGTATTTGCAAAAGAAAAGATTTCATATACTATAACAAGTCCTTATGAAACTGTAGATTGGGATACTTTTAACCAATATAAGACACAGCTTCATGCCCATACACTTTATAGCGATGGTGGAATGGACGTCAAAGATGTTGTTGAAGAATATTATAAACAAGATTACGATATTCTTGCTATTACAGACCACGGTGTTGTAAATAAAGGCTGGGACGAAATGCCTGAAATGTTGCCTATTATAGGTTACAATAAGCTTTTCTATGATTTAAGCCCTGTTTCAAAAGAACGCTATGAAGAAATTACTACTGGTGTAGGTCGTGATGGCAGACCAATGCTCGATGTTAATCAGGGTATTGAAATGAACGGCGTTGTTATGAGAAAGAACCACGTAAATGGTTTCTTCTGTGGCGCTTTCCAGGGTGACTGGGGTGAAGAAGAGGATTACATATCACCTATTAAAGCAACTCACGAGGCAGGCGGTATTTCGTTTATTGCTCATCCGGGCGATTTCTATTCAATAAATGGTAATCGTGAAAGAGCAGAGGATTATGATTATTTAAAGATTTATATTGAACCACTTTTAGAATATGAATCTTGTGTAGGTGTTGAAATATTCAATGAAAGAGATACTGTTGCTGGTGCAGACAGAATTCTCTGGGATAATGTTTTAATGTATACAGTACCACGCGGTAAGGTTGCATGGGGATTTTCTAACGACGACTCTCATGTTATAGAAAATATTGGCGTTACAGCAGAAATTATGCTTATGCCGGAGCTTTCAAACGAAGCTTTAAGAACAGCTATGGAAAATGGTACTTTCTTTGCTTGTTCACGAATTGCAAGAAATGAATTAGGCGACGAGTTTGAGGGTACAGGTGAATATGCAAAAATCGAAAGAATAAATGTTGACGAAGAACAAGATATTATTACAGTTACAGCGAATAATTATGAAACAATAGAATGGATTTCTGATGGTGAAATTATTGCAACAGGCAATAAATTTAATTTAAGAGAAAATAGTGAAAAGTTAGGCTCTTATGTTCGTTTCCAGATAAAAAACGAGGGTGGTATTGTAATGTCACAGCCATTCGTTTGCGATGATGGGAATATGGAAGCAAAAATTATAGAGATGCCAGAGCCAGAACCAATGAGTGTTATTGAAAAAGCATTTACAACAGTTGTTGATAAAATAAGAAAAACTATTTTAGGGGAATTATTTTATAGAATGTTCTGGCTTGGATAAATCATAATTATAATTATTCATACACACCTGTAGCATTGTAGTTACAGGTGTGTTTTTTAATAAACTATAAACTTTCTATAACATTTTATTGGTATAGATTGTAAAATTTATAAATATACATTATAATTGTATTAAAATAGATATTTTAAAACAGATGAAGGAAGTGATGCTATGAGTTTTCAAGACTTTATAAATTACGCAAAAAGTAAAGAACAGACAGTAAGAGAAAATGACAAAATTGCACCAGAATTATATGTGAAACATTCTGTAAATAAGGGTCTTAGGGATATAAATGGAAATGGTGTTGTTACAGGTCTTACTAATATTTCAAAAATTGTGGCAAGTAAAACAGTAAATGGAGAAAAACAACCTTGTGATGGTGAATTGTGGTACCGTGGCTACAAGGTTCAGGATTTAATAAATAACTTAGGTGAAGATGAGTTGGGCTTTGAAAAAATCTCATATTTATTACTTCTTGGAGAAATGCCTACAAGTGAGCAAGAAGAGGAATTCAGCAAGCATATAGGTGATTTAAGATGTTTGCCACAAAACTTTACACGTGACGTTATAATGAAAGCTCCGACTGCGGATATTATGAATTCTATTACTAGAAGTATTCTTACACTTGCGTCTTATGACAAACAGGCACTTGATACGTCAGTAGATAACGTTTTAAGACAATGTATTCAGCTTATTGCAGAATTTCCACTTTTAGCAATTTATGCTTATCACGCTTACAATTATTCAGAGCTTCAGGAGAGTATGATTATTCATCGCCCTGACCCTAAGCTTTCAACTGCTGAAAATCTTCTTATGATGCTTCGTCCTGATAAAAAATATACCAAGACAGAAGCAAAGGTTTTAGATACTGCGTTAATTCTTCACATGGAGCACGGCGGTGGTAATAACTCAACTTTCACAACAAGAGTTGTTTCGTCTGCAGGGTCTGACACATATTCAACAATAGCTGCGGCAATGTCTTCATTAAAAGGGCCGAAGCACGGTGGTGCTAATATTAAGGTTATGGAAATGATGGACGATATAAGAGCAAATGTTAATGATGTGACTGATAAAGAAGAAGTCAAATCATATCTTACAAAGATTATAGATAAAGAAGCATTTGACAGAAAAGGGCTTGTTTATGGTATGGGTCACGCCGTTTATTCTCTTTCTGACCCAAGAGAGCGCGTATTCAGAAGCTATGTTGAAGCACTCGCTAAAGAAAAGGGTCGAGAAAAAGATTTAACGCTTTATGAGAACATAGAAGAATTAGCACCTGTATTAATTTCTCAAAAACGTAAAATTTATAAAGGTGTAAGCCCTAATGTAGACTTTTATAGTGGTTTTGTTTACGATATGCTCGGTATTCCAGAAGAACTTTACACAGCGATTTTTGCTATTGCAAGAATAGTTGGTTGGTCTGCACACAGAATCGAAGAGCTTGTTTGTGCCGATAAAATTATAAGACCGTCATATTTAAGTATTATGGAAGAAAACTAAAGTATAAATACACAAATTGAGATAGTGATTTTTGTTTACTATCTCAATTTTATTTTTAAAAATTCAGTAGAAAAATAAGTGTGAATATGGTAGAATTTTGTTATTATATTAAAGGAGTTAAAACTATGCTTTATAAAAAGAATTCCGAAAAAACATTAAGTAAAGAACTCTTTAAAAATCCTACAAGCGAATACAGAGGAACACCTTTCTGGGCTTGGAATGATTATTTAACAAAAGAAGAACTCGAAAGACAAATTGAAGTTTTTAACGAAATGGGTCTCGGTGGTTTTCACATGCACGTAAGAACAGGTCTTAAAAATAAATATTTAAGCGAAGAATTTATGGGACTTGTAAAGAATTGTGTTGATAAGGCAAAACAAGAAAAAATGCTTGCATGGCTTTATGACGAAGATCGTTGGCCATCTGGTGCTGCAGGTGGTCTTGTTACAAGCGATGAAAGATACCGCGCAAGATGTCTTCTTTTCACAACAGAAAAAGATGGTGAAATAACAGAAAATAACGATTCTCGTGCAGAAGGTGGCAGAACCGGTAACGGAAAATTACTTGCTTGTTATGATGTTATTTTAGATGAAGACGGTTATTTAGAAAGCTATAAAAGAATAGACGAAAATGACGAAGCAAAGGGCACTAAGTGGTATGCTCTTTTAGAGATACACGGTAAAAGCTCATGGTACAATGACCAGGCATATTTAGATACATTAAGCAAAGATGCTGTTAAAAAGTTCGTAGAAGTAACTCACGAGAAATATAAAGAAACAGTAGGTAATGAGTTCGATAAAACTGTTCCTGCAATTTTTACTGATGAACCACAATTTACAAGAAAACAAGTTTTTGATAATTCATTTGATACAGAAGATGTTTGTATGCCTTGGACTGACAAGGTTGAAGAGCTCTATAAAAAAGCTTATGGAGCAGATATTTTAGACACTCTTCCTGAAATCTTTTGGGATTTAAAGGGTAGTAAAGCATCTATACACCGTTATCGTTATCATGATTTTATTGCAGAGCTTTTTGCAGAGGCTTTTGCGGATACAGTAGGTGGCTGGTGTGGTGAAAATAATATTGCTTTAACTGGTCACATGATGGAAGAACCTACACTTGAGAGTCAGACTGCGGCTTTAGGTGAAGCAATGCGTTCATACAGAAGCTTCCAGCTTCCTGGTATTGATATGCTTTGTAATTTGAGAGAATTCACAACTGCAAAGCAAGCACAGTCTGCAGTTCATCAATTTGGTTATGAGGGAATTCTTTCAGAGCTTTATGGTGTTACTGGCTGGGATTGTGATTTCAGAACATATAAATATCAGGGCGACTGGCAGGCAGCACTTGGTATTACAGTAAGAGTACCACATCTTTCTTGGTATTCTATGGCTGGTGAAGCAAAGCGCGATTATCCTGCATCAATTTCTTATCAGTCACCTTGGTATAAAGAGTATTGTGCAATTGAAGACCACTTTGCAAGAGTTAATACAGCTATGACGCGCGGTAAGCCTATTGTTAAGGTTGGTGTAATTCACCCTGTTGAAAGCTTCTGGCTTCATTGGGGGCCTAATGATAAATCTGCCATTTTCCGTGATAGCTGTGACGAAAAATTCCAGCAACTTACAGATTGGCTTGTTGAGGGTAGCATAGATTTCAACTTTATTTCAGAATCTCTTTTCCCAACTCTTTGCGAAAAAGGTGGAAACCCACTTAAGGTTGGTCAGATGGAATATGATGCAATTGTTGTGCCTGCTTGTGAAACATTAAGAAGCACAACATTAGAACGTCTTGAAGAATTCCAAAATAAAGGCGGAAAGCTTATTTTCTTAGGTGCTGCACCTAAATATTGTGATGCATTAGAGTCAAATCGTGGAAAAGAGCTTTTTGAAAGAAGCATTAATGCTGAGTATTCTCAGGCTGCAGTTTTAACTGCGCTCCAGGAAAACAGAACTATTACACTTCGTTTCGCAAATGGTAATCTTGCAGATAATCTTCTTTATCAGCTTCGTCAGGATAATACTTGTAAATGGCTCTTTGTTGCACATTCAAAAGAACCAAAGAATAAAGATACTGACAGAGGCAACGATGTAAAAATCACAGTTGAAGGTGAATACATAGTAACCATTTGTGATACCCAGAATGGTGAGGAATATTCTGCAGATGTTATATACAGTAACGGCAAAACAATCATTAATCAGCATATTTATGGTTATGATTCATTCCTTTATAAATTAGAGGATGGTAAAAAAGAAAGTTTTACAGAAAAGGCAGAGCAAAAAGAAGAAGTTTTTGACACACCTTATTATGTTGATTACGAGCTTTCTGAAGAAAATGCACTTCTTCTTGATATGGCGGAATATAAATTGGAAGATGATGAGGAATTCAGCAAAAAAGAAGAAATTTTAAGACTTGATAATATTTTAAGAGATAGACTCAATTTAAGAGAACGTGGCGGAGCGGTTGTTCAACCTTGGGTTTATGGCGAAAAAGCACCAATTACAAAGGTTACTCTTAAATACACATTCGAGAGCGAAATTGATTATAGTGGTGCAGTTTTAGCACTCGAGGATGCAGACAAAGCAGAAATAATTTTTAACGGCAATCCTGTAAAAAATGAAACAATCGGTAATTTTGTTGATATTTCAATCTTTAAGGTTAAGCTTCCTGATATTGTAAAGGGTACTAATATTTTACTTGTTACATATCCATTCGGCGAATCAGCAAATTTGGAATCAATGTATCTCTTAGGTAAATTCGGCGTTAAGGTAATGGGTAGAGTTGCTTCGATTATTCCTTTACCTGAAAAGCTTTACTTTGGTGATATTGTAAATCAGGGCTTACCATTCTTTGGTGGTAATATTACTTATAAAATCCCTGTTACTGTTAAAAATAATCATCTTGAAGTTTGTACTTCATTCTACAGAGGTGCGCTAATAACAGCTTCACTTGATAAAAAAGAATTCGGTAAAATTATTTACCCACCATATAAGGCAGTAATTGATGCTGAGAATGGAGACCATATTCTCTATCTTAAGATTTATACAAACAGATTTAATTCATTTGGTTCTATTCACCTCCTTGATAAAATGGAACGTTGGCAAGGACCAGACTCATGGAGAAGTGAGGGCAACAGATGGTCTTACGAATATATTTTCAAGAGAACAGGTATTCTTAAGACACCAGTTATTAGTTGCTAGTTTGGCTAGTATGACTAGTTTGCTAGTTTTATAGAAAATATCATCCTGTCATTTAAAAGTTGGTTTTTATATCAACCAAAAATGATAGGATGAGTTTTTTATTTACTGCACTAGCAATTATTTTTAGTCAAAATATAAAAAAACTTGACAAATTTTTGTATATGTAGTATTATCTGTGTGAATTTGTTACAAAATTGTAACTTTTTGACAGGAGTGATAATATAATGAAGAAATTTATCTCGATAATTTTGACACTTATTTTATTCGTAACTTCTTTTTCAATTTTAACAGTAACAGCTTCTGCGATATCAGAAGTGCAATTCTCTTATAATCCAGCATCAGCACTCAGCTATGCTGAAAGAAACTGGAATAACGGCGTAGGTCAATGTGCAGATTTTGCGTCTAAATGTATTCAGGCTGGTGGAATAAACGTTTATAAAGCAAAATGCGGCGATTTATACAGGGAACTTAATGGTACTTATGGTACATCATATAAACTTACATTAACGAGAGGTACTAAAGGTTCATTAAAAATGTCTGACAATGCTGGCAAGGTGGCAAAAGGCGATTTGATTTTCTATTTTTGCAATTGTTGCAGAACTTTTGACCATGTAGTTGTTTGTAATGGCGAAAATGCTTTCGGTTATATACAGGACTATGCTCATAATAAGGCTCATAATGGTAAAAAACAGACATATACTTACTACCATTGTGGTCAGGATAACTGGACTATGTATTCAATAAAGTTTGATGAAGGTGAAAAGCTCTATGGTGAAAGAACTAATGTTGTAGCACCTAAAATCAATTACCTTAAGCATGGTGCAGATGGTGTGATAGTTAAATGGAACAGTGTTTCTGGAGCAGATAGCTACAGAGTTTATAGAAAAACTGAAAATGCAAGCTGGGTTTATTTAGGACAGACAAGTAAAACAAAGCTTACAGATAAAAAGGCACCACATAACACTAAATGTTATTATACAGTAAGAGCTGTTGATAATAACGTTTTAAGTCAGCATTATGGTGGCGAAGAGATTAATGTAATAGGTGCACCCACACCTGCCGTTTATAACAGGCAAGGTATAAAGGTTAAGTGGAAAACATTGCCGAATGTTGATGGTTACATCATTTATCGTGAAAACGCTGATAAGAAATATGTGAGAGTAGGTAAGGTGAAGGGTGGCAATAAAAATTCCTTCACAGATACAACTGTCGTATCAGGACAGAAATATAAATATACGGTTAAAGCTTATGTAGGTTCTAAAAAAGGCAGTTATGTTAAAAAAGGTAAAAGCATTGTTTACTTAGAAAATCCACAATATATTTCTGCAGTCAATGTAGCAGATGGTGTGCAGATAACATTTTCTGCTGTAGCCGGTGCTGACAGATACAGGATTTATAGAAAAGTAAAAGGCGAGAAAAATTTCAAAGCTTTAGGTTACACCACGACTACATATTTTACAGATACAACCTGTGTTAACGGTGTAGATTATGTTTATGCTGTTAAAACAGTTCACAAGAAAACAGGTAGTTATTATAAGAATAAAACAATTGAACACAGATGTGTAAGATAAAAATTGGAGCTGTAAAAAACGTTAAGTTTTTTACAGCTCCTTTTTAATTATTATAAAACGAAGAATGCACAAGCTCCAGGAGTTAATGTTACTTTACCTGAAACTGTTTGAGGTGTAAGCTCAGGAAGAACGTCGTTTTCGCCTAATACTAATGGTTTGCCATTGAGTGTCATAACTCTTGAACGAAGCTTTCCCTGACCTTCAAGAATATAAGCTTCAGCTTCTTTTGGTAACTCTACATCTGTTGTATCAGTTCTTGAGTTGTTTATTACAAGATAAACTAAGCCATCTTTACCATCTTTTCTTGAATGAGCGTAAACGTGAGCACCTTCACGGATTGCTTCACCTGTTTCATAAACAGTTTTACCCATAAGTTTGTTCCAGAGAAGAACTGCAAAGTAGTTAGGTCTTGGTAGGAATGTGCCGTGCTCTAAGAAACCATAAGCAGAAGAAGCAAGTGTGTTATGGAAAATAATACCATCGGTAACGGTAGAAAACTCACCAAGCTCATTAAGGGTTCTAGGAACATCTAAATAAGTAGGAGCCCATGTGTTACCGCCACAGCCTGCGTCACCTGATTCTGTAACCCACATCTGACCACCAGGAACATATCTGTTGCGACGGTCGATATATTGTCTTGCACAAGAAGCAGCTGTTGCTAAATATTGCTCTGTAAGGCAAGCTGATTCTGGCCAGTGACCACCCATTGCGGCACCACGCTCTGAAACGCCATTGTAGTAGTGGTAGCTGAAAACATCCATTTTTACTTTTTGGTCGCCTAAGAGTTCTTCGGTAGTAACCATTTCTAACGCGGAAGCAATACCACCACCAGCCTGGTCCATGTCAATATTGAAGAGATTTATGTCACCAACTGTGCAAGGTCCAACAAAAAGACATTCAGGATAATTTTCTTTAAGCCATGCACCAAAAATATCGTGGTCGCGAGCGTGGTCTTCGGCTGTGTAGCCTTCTGGTAAACCACTCATTACCATCATATTTGGTTCGTTTGTGAATTCTGCAGCAGAAATTGGCACACCATATTCTTTAGAGAAAGAGAAAATCAATTCAGCCTGCTCTAAAGGATAAGGCTCGTCTGCTGAGTGAATACCAGGGCAGTTAGCCATAGAGATTAACAATTTACCATCAATAGCCTTTACAAATTCAAGAACACCAATCCATTGCTCTTTAGTTAAAAGATTTTGAAAGCCTTCAGGAACCTTGCCATTACAATGACCATCGAAATCGTAATAGGTTTTATTAGCCCATGTGCCAGAAACACGCACCCATGCAGTACCGAGCTCCTTAGCCATTTTGCGAAGACGAGGGTTGTAAAGGTCAATAGGGTCATACCATTGTTGTAAATTACCCATATCCTGCCAGTTAGAAATTATTGGAAATTCTTCAGTGCCATCAACCTGTGCATCTGTGTAAGCAGTCCAGAAAGTACCACCTGTAACTTCAGTCATTTCGACATTGTATGAAACTAATCTTTCATCCATATCACGAAGTTTAGTAAGACCAGAAGTTTTGAGATTGACAAATTCTGCCATATTTTTTCACCCTTTTAAGTAATTTTTGTTTATATTATACATAAAATTTTGTAGTAAGACAAGTGTAAAAATTAAACATTTAAAATTTATTAAAATTTGTTCTTCTATAGAGAAAAGGGTTGTCATTTTAGTTCGTTTTTGATAAAATGATTTTAAATTAAGAATCCTTAAGGAGGTTTAGCCTATGGATTTATCGTTCTCTTATTTCTGGGGACAGATGATGGCAAATCCACTTCTTTTGATGGCAGTTGTGTTGACTCTGGGTGTTATATTGGTTAACGGCTGGACTGATGCACCAAATGCCATAGCAACTTGTGTTGTAACACGCTGTCTTTCGCCAAGACTTGCAATACTTATGGCTGCAGTGTTCAATTTTTTAGGTGTATTTATAATGAGTATTGTAAACGCCACAGTTGCTCAGACAATTACAAAAATGGTGGATTTCGGTACAAATTCTCACGAGGCTATTGTAGCACTCAGTGCAGCACTTTTTGCCATTGTTCTTTGGGCGATTTTAGCATGGGTTTTCGGCATTCCTACAAGTGAAAGCCATGCTTTAATAGCAGGCCTTACAGGTGGAGCTATTGCACTTCATGGTGGTTTAGATGGTGTAAATGGTGCCGAGTGGGTTAAGGTTATTTATGGTCTTGTTATTTCTGTGATTTTAGGCTTTGTTTTAGGCTTTGTAATTTGCAGAATTGTTGTAATAATTTTCAGAAATATACAGCGAAATAAAACAGAAACATTTTTCCGTTTTGCCCAGATAGGCGGTGCGGCGGCTATGAGCTTTATGCACGGCGCACAGGATGGACAGAAGTTTATGGGTGTTATACTTTTAAGTATTTTGCTCATTAATGGTCAGAGTGCTGAAAATGTAAGCGTAGAAATGCCAATATGGTTAATGGCACTTTGCTCTATTGTAATGGGTCTTGGAACATCAATAGGTGGCAAAAAAATTATTAAATCTGTTGGTATGGATATGGTAAAGCTTGAAAAATATCAGGGTTTTTCAGCAGATATAGCAGCGTCAATATCGCTTTTGATAAGCTCTGTTTTTGGTATTCCGGTTTCAACAACTCACGCAAAAACGACTTCTATAATGGGCGTTGGTGCTGTAAGAAGAATTTCTGCCATTAATTTTTCAGTAGTTAAAGAAATGGCTGTTACCTGGATACTTACATTCCCAGGGTGCGGACTTATTGGTTTTATAATGACAAAGATTTTTATGGCAATATTCTGATAAAACGAAAGGATGTTAAATTATGGGTAGTAAAGCAGATAAATTTTATTTTAATAACTTTTTAAGTGCAACTGAATGTTGTGTTGGTGCGGCTAAATATTTAAAGGAATGTTTCGATAGTTATGATGTTAATAATTTAAAAGATAACATTGTTAAAATGCACGAGTTTGAGCATAATGCAGATGGTGTTCATCACCAGATGACAGAAGCACTAGCAAAAGCCTTTGTTACTCCTTTAGATAGAGAGGATATTGCAGAAATAAGTGCCAATATTGATGAGGTTGCTGACACAATAGAAGAGGTTTTACAAAGACTTTATGTTGATGAGGTAAAAGAAATCCCTGAATTTTTTAAAGTGTTTGCTGAAAAAATTGTTGAGTGTTGCGAACTTATGAAAAAGGTATTTGAAGAATTACCAACATTCAAAAAGCCTAAAAAATTAAAAGAAATGATTTTGAATCTTGGTGCTCTTGAGGAAGAGTGTGACAAGCTCTATTTAGAGGGTACATTAAACATCCGTAAAGAGAATGATGATGTTCTTTTAATAATCGCATTAAGGGATACTCTTTATAAAATGGAGCGATGTGCTGATGCATGTGAACATGTTTGTGATACAATAGAATTGATTGTTATGAAAAACACATAAAAAATTGGCTGTAAAAAACTTTCGTTTTTTACAGCCATTATTTTTTATTTTACAAACTCATTATAAATTGCTTCAAGAGTTCCGACATAATCTTCTTCAGCAACGCCGACGATGATGTTAAGCTCACTTGAACCCTGGTCAATCATTCTGATGTTAATACCGTTATTACCAATAGCACCAAATACTCTGCCAGCAGTACCTTTAACACCTGCCATACCACGACCAACAACAGCAACAAGTGCTATGCCGTTGTAAACGGAAATGTTATCTGCTTTTGTTTTTCTCTGAATATCAGCGAGAATTGATTCCTGAACTGGTAAGAAATCCTGGTCGTTAACAACAACTGACATTGTGTCAATACCAGATGGAAGATGCTCAAAGCAGATTTTGTGATTTTCGAGTGCTTCAAGAACCTTTCTGCCAAAGCCGATTTCAGAATTCATCATGCTCTTTTCAATAGAAATAACAGAAAAGCCTTTTTTACCGGCAATACCAGTAATAACTGTGTCAACCTTATTTGACTCAACCTTAGAAACAATCATTGTACCAGCATCTTCTGGTTTGTTTGTGTTACGTATATTAATAGGAATACCTTTTTCTCTTACAGGGAAGATTGCATCCTCGTGCATAACAGTTGCACCCATATATGCAAGCTCACGAAGCTCTGCGTAAGTAATTGTGTTTATAACCTTAGGGTTTTTAACGCATCTTGGGTCTGCCATAAGCATACCAGAAACGTCAGTCCAGTTTTCATAAATATCAGCGCCAATAGCTCTTGCAACTATTGAACCAGTTATATCTGAACCACCGCGAGAAAATGTTTTTATAGTACCATTTGGCATAACGCCATAAAAACCAGGTACTACTGCGTGGGTGTGTTCTTTAAGGATTTTTGTGAGTTCCTCATTTGTTTTTTCTGTGTCAAGCACACCATTTTCTGTGAAGAAAATACCCTCTTCAGCATCAATAAAATCATAACCGATATATTTTGCTAAAATCATTGAGTTTAAATATTCGCCACGAGAAGCAATATAGTCACGACCAGCGTGGTGAACAATAGCATTTTTAATTCTGTCGAATTCAGGTTGTAACCAGAAATCAAGACCTAAGTCTTTAATGATTCCGTTATATCTGTCTTCAATCAATTTAAAAGCTTCGTCAATGTCTTTGTTTTCCTTAACTAATTTGTAGCATGAATATAACATATCTGTTACTTTAATGTCGTCATCATATCTTTTGCCTGGTGCAGAAGCAACAACATATCTTCTTGAGTCTTCAGCTTTAATAATTTCAGCCACTTTTCTGAATTGCTCAGCATCAGCAAGTGAGCTGCCGCCAAACTTTACAACTTTTACCATATTCAAATACCCCTTAATAAAAATTTATTAGTATTCTCGAACTATGTACGATATACTATCATTAATTAAAACTTTTATCAACAAAAAAATTGCTCTCAGAAAAAAGTTCTAAACTTGTTATAAATGTTACTAAACTGAATTAAAATAACTTGTGCAAATTCACAACAGTTTTTGTATTATTTTTCATTGAGTACTTTAAAAACGCTTGAATGTATGGTATATTCTTACATATTATATGAATTTTTGTAACAGGGAGTGACAATTCTGGAAAAGGAAGAAGCACTTTTAATAAAAAGATTTAAAGAATTAGAAAATCGTTCATATAACAGAGGTGTTTATGAATATTCAGATTTTCTCAATATGTATGAGCAGGATTTGCTTTTTAAAAATATTAAAACTACTTTTTCGCTTTTTGGCGGATATGAGACTGCTGAAAGACAAATTGCAGTTTTTGGTAGTGAAGATGAGCTGGGCTATGCGCCGATATATCCTGTGTGCTGTATTTTAGTTTCGCCTTTAATGCAAAAGTTCGCTGATGACTTAACCCACAGAGATTTTTTGGGTTCAGTTTTAGGTCTTGGTATAAAGCGTGAAACTATTGGAGATATAATCATAAAAAATAATACCGGATATATTTTCTGCCTCAGCTCTGTTGCAGATTTTATTATTGATAATCTTAAAAAGGTAAGGCATACTTCGGTTAAGTGTGAAAAGGTTACTGAAACGCCTGAAGAAGTTAAACCAGAAGCAACAGAAAAATTTATAATTGTAGCTTCAGAGAGGCTCGATGTAATAATTGCAGAAATTTATAATCTTTCAAGAAGTGAAAGTAATACACTTTTTATGAGTAAAAAGGTATTTATAAATGGTAAACTTACAGAGAACAATTCACAAAAAATTAAAGCAGGGGATACAATTTCTGTAAGAGGCTATGGACGATTTAACTGGCTTGGTACTTCAGGTGAGACGAAAAAAGGAAGGCTAAAAGCGAATGTTGAGGTTTATTAGGGTTGCTAGTGGTCAGTGAGTCAGTGGTTGGTATGGCTAGTATGGCTGGTTGGCTGGTGGTTAGTGAAAACGAAACGAAAAAATTAATTTTACAAAACGCCTCTCTTCGAAGGGCTTTTTTGAGTAATGTTGTTGGTCTGTATATTTTTCAAAAAAAGTGTATATTCTTTCAGATTCCATCAAATTAAGCACAAAAGTTGAATAAAAGCTGGATTCGATTGTATGAAGTTGAACAATGTTTTTAATATTGTAGCGTTTACGCTACTCGTAGAAACAAGAGATTAAATTCTCACTACATTCCCCACTTACTTATGTTATGTGCTTCGGAGAAAGTAAAATTAAGAAACAAAGGATTTTTTTCTTTTGGCTCTATTCTAATTTAGTGTGGATTTAGTGTTGTTTTTTGTGAAAACGTTGATATTATTGGGTTTTGATGTATATTTATGCAAAAATTATTTTTACAATCCCTTGCTGTTGTGTCGATTGCGATATATTAGAAATCAAGTATTACTTTTTTCTCTAAATATGTTATGCTACAATAAAAAAATAAAATCAACACAAATTAAAAATTTTAAAAATATTTTTCTTATATTGTTATATTCTCAAACTATCAAAATACAAAAGTGCAAAAAAGAGTATCCCAAAAAATTCTAAAAAATACAACAAGTAATTCTGTAAAAAACTATATATGAATCAAAAACACAGCAAAAAGGAAGTAGCTCTCAGAGTTACTTCCTTTTATTAATAACTTGTTTTTATTCGTCTTCTTCTTTCTTTTTAGAAAGAGCAATGGCACCTAAACCACTTAAAGTCATTCCACCAAACCAAAGAACTGTTGTACTTATAATGCCTGCTTTTGGGACATCATCTTTGCCAGTTTCTGTAACAGTTTCTTGAGTTGTTTCTGTAATTGTATCTGTGTTTGTAACTGTGTCTGTATAAACAACAGCATAGGTTGAGAAACGGTCTGTAGCGAATGTAAGTTGGTTTGTGTTTTTATCGAATGTTGCATCGAGAACAGTTATTTTTTCAACATCATTTTCGTGATATCTTATAACTTTATATTCTCTTTCAACGTTTTTATCAGTATTTATTAATTCTTTTGGCATTTCAAATGATACTTTGATTTCGCCATTTGTATTTTCAATATTGTTTTCATAAGTACCAATTTGTTTTGACAACTTAATATCAAGGAAGAAACCTAAAACATTTTCACTTAACTGGCTTACTATGATTTCTTTTTCCTTGGTGTCAACTTTTTTGTCAGCGTTTTTTAATTTAAGAACAATCTTGAGGTCTAAACCTTTGTTAATTAAGTTTTGTTCTTCGTTAGTTACCTGGATTTTAGATTTCACATCTGCAGTCTCGTTAATAGTTGCTGAGAAGTCGTTTTCTTTGTTTGCTTCTACCTTAACTTCACCAGCACCGATTTTTTCGATATCTGTTGTGTAAGAGTATCCACAATCACAAGTGTAAGTTTTTATGCCCTTTTCAACTGCGGTAGCTTCTTTAGTAATGTTCTCTGTAAATGTGTGTTTTTCGCTTAATGTTACACCGCAACGTTCACAGTGGGTATGAGCGCTTTGTTTACCTGCTTTTGCCTCTTGATGACTATTCATATCATAATCGCCATAAACCTCTCCGCAGTCAATACAAGTTGCTTTTTGTGTACAAGTAGCCTTTCCACCTCGGTGGTTATCATTTTCTGGTATAATTTCAACTATGAAATAGTCACAATCAGAGCAAGTTTTGCGCTGAGCTCCCTTTGTTATACAGGTTGCAGCTTCATCAATAATCCATTTACCTAATTGGTGTTCGTTTGTTGCTGGGATAATAGTAACGTCTGTTTTAGTATCGCAACGAATACAATGGTGTGACTTTGAACCCTCTTTTACACAAGTAGCCTGCGTATCTATAGTCCATTCTGTTGAATAATTGTGACCAAGGGCGTCAATGGATTCAGTTTCTGTGTAAGAACAATTTAAACAAGATTTATATTTTAAGCCTGTTGTTGTACAATTTGCAGCTTTGTCAATAACCCATTCGCCTAATTGGTGCTGATTTGTTGCTGGAATAACAGTAACGTCTGTTTTAGCATCGCAACGAGTACAGTGATGTGATTTTGAACCATTTTTTTCACAAGTAGCTTGTGTATCTATAGTCCATTCGTTTGAATAACTGTGACCAAGTGCACCAATAGATTCGGTTTCAGTGTTGCCACAAGTTTCGCAAGTGCGTTGTTGAGAGCCTTCTGTTGCACAAGAAGGTGAGATGTTTGTTGTCCAAGCGCCATAAGAATGGTTGTTTGTAGCAGGAATTGTTTCAGATGCTACGAGTGTTTCGCCACAATCTTCGCATGTTGTTGATGCGGTATAGCCATTTTCAACGCAAGTGGCTTCTTTGCCGTTAGTAACGATAGTGTTTTCGTGTGGGCATTCAACGATGATGCTGTCATAATAACTAATATCAAATGCAGTATCGCTGAAACTTGGATAAACAAGTGTGAGGCTGTTTTCGAGGCCGTGTGAGTTGCTTGTTTTGTGTGATTCTGAGAATTTGCCACCGTTGATTACAGTAGATAAACCTGCAAGAAAATAATTATATTGAACAGGGGTGGTATCGTCCCATGTGGTATCAACAAGATACCAGTTACCGTCTTCCATCTGGACTGCGTTCCACATATGGTTTTGGCGTGCTGCTTTACCTATAACGCAAATGCAAGGTATTCCTTGGGAATCGCATATTAACTTGAATGCTTCGGCATAACCTTCGCAAACGGCTGTGTTGTCAATTAAAGCACCGGCAATGGTGTGTTCTCTGTCGTTGGTGCCACCGTAGGTGATTGTTTCGCAGAGGTATGCTTGGATATCCTTGAGTGTTTCGTAACGATTTGTTTTGTTGAGTGGGAGTGAGTTGATGCGGCTATTTATTGTGTAAAGTGAATCGTTAGGGTTCGGATATAATTCGTGGTCGATATTGGGGATGATAGCGAAGCCGTAGTAATATGTAGTGTTGTCGGTTGTGTAATATGAGTAAGAAATTTCAAAGGTTGGGAACCAGAATGTTTCTGGGTTGTCGAGGTAAAATGCTTCGGCAACACGTTGAATTTCGAGATTGCTGAATTCTTCTTCTGTCAAGTCGTGGTCGAACGATACGTAAATTATATCGTCGTTTGGTGTGATTTGGCACAATGCGTTGTAAAAACGTTTTTCAATTTCGTTGAGCAATGAGCCGAAGTTGGAAAATGCTGAATTAGATGAATAGTATCTCGCGAATGAAAAGAACGAGATGGATTGGTTTGGGGCGCTACCAAGCTCAGTAGAGCTTATACTGCCTGTGTTGTGTGTTGGTTCGTTTTCTGTTGCAAACGCTGTCATCGGGGTGCTAAACCAAGCACTGATAACAAGTGATAATGCGAGTGTTAAAAATAATGTTCGTTTGATTTTTTTCATAAAATTACTCCTTTTAAAATTTCGTATCCTATAATAAACAGCTAAATGTTGTTTTTGATTATTTCATACGCATTATTTATTTTCTGTGCAAATTTGTTATCGGCTTCTGTGCCGGTATCCGGATGATACGTTTTCATTAAACGATTTCGCTGGCTTTTTAGGGCTTCTAAAGTTACTTCTTCTAAGCTATCAAACATAAAAAGAGCCAATGCCTGACTCAATTCATCAGAAATAGTTTCTGCATTCTCATATATATATCTAATTTCCTGGTCAATTCTATCGTTTTCATCTTCTAAAGCTCGTACCCAAGACCTGTTAAACGCAAGTAAGAAATCATCCATATTTGCAGGGTTACTATAAGATTTGGACTTTCCTAAGAGAGATTTTTTAAACGTTGTTGTTGCATATGGTTCTAAAACGGTTTCGTAATAAAAATATGGATATGAGCACTGAACTAAGCAAACAATTTTACCTGTTACCTTGTCTCCAAAAACGCCTTCCTTATATTCATTAGGATTAAATTCTATTTCAAATTCTTCAATATCTGTAAGCTTAATAAATACAGTGTCATTATCAATCTTTTTACCTATGTACATTAATTTGTTTTCATTATCCAAATGTAATTCAAAATATGACGCTGTTTCTCTGAATTTACTTTTCAAACTTTTATTTTCAGTTTGCAAGTAATTTTTAAAACCATTAAAATCATCAAGGGTATAGCGTTCTATAACACTTTTATACATATGTTTAGGAATACACGAACTACATTCTTTACACAAATAATTACCATCAGCTAATTCTGTGCGTCCTAATAGTTTCGCTTCATTACCACATATAGCACATTCTTTTTTCTTAAATAATCCCATATTTTTCACCATTAACCTTATCTGATTTTATTTACCTGATTTTACAGTGCTTTGAGACTGAATTATTCTTTTCACGGTTCGTTGTGTATAGTTATACTTAACAGCTAAACGTTCAACCGAAACATTCTCATGCGTATATTCATACACAATGCGCCCCTTTATGTACTCTGGTGACAAAAACTGTTTTGGAAAGTTTATTTGTGTACCTTTGTACAACCTATAGATAGCGTGCGCAGCATCTAAACCTACCTCAGAGGCAATTTCTTTATAAACATCGTTTAATGCTTCTTGTTTTACGCTATCCATTACAGTTGCCTCCAATTCACTTAATTCATTGAATTCAAAGTTCTGCGACATACTACCACCTTTCTCAACACTTATCAAATATAATTTTCAATGAAAATTACATTGAAAATTTCATAACTTGAATTCTCTAAGTTGCTTTTGAAAACTACTCTTTTAACATAATCACAGCTCGTTCAACATCTGTATGGGTTAAACCTCTTGCCATTGACGTTTGAACTAATTTGTTATCGTGTGGCAAGAGATATGACAGGTGCATATCGTCGAGTATGACGAAGCTTTCTATCGGTTCACCATCCCAGCTTTCTAACCACCAAGCAATTTCTTGGCCGCGAGTACTGGTTTCATCGGTGTAGTCTAAAAGCTCTAAACCATATTCAGACAGTTTTTTCTCTAAAGCTTCAAATAACCTTATAGAGCTTAAATCGGATGGTGTTGGGTTAACCTTTCGTTTTGCCCACCAACCGTAACGCCAAGAGGATGAAAGAACTATTTTAGCGCCTGTTCTTGTAACAAGCTGTTTTAATAACTGCACCTTTTCATCTTCGACAAACGTATATTCTTCAAACATTTCTGTTGTACTTGTAGTATTGAGTACGCCGTCTATATCAAGAAATATAACTTTCATAGTTACACACTCCTTTACATTAACCCCAAGCTGCACACGTTTCTTTTGGTAATGGTTTACCACTTTTTATAAGACTGCAAATACGCGAATATGATATTGACACACTTATGTTGCATTCTTGTGGTTTTTCTATAATATCAAGAGTGTTTTTATCTACTACAAGACGAAAATATGCGTTGTTTCTGTCTTTCTCATAACAATCTAATATCAAAAGATTGTTTTCTACTGTTATAAAAATATGTACCATCATTTCACCTTCGCATTTTTAGTTCGAAGCCCCCTCGGCTCCCGGTCATATTAATTTATGAACAGAATTACAGACGGGGCTTCTATTCTCAAGCAACAGTTAAGCTGCAGAGCTTTATGCAGTCTCTTTGTTAAGTGCTTTTGTTTCCATATATGGCACGAACGCTTTATGTAAAGACTTAATAATAATGTCGGTTACATCCATACCACAGCTTACATTTTTAAATTGTAAATAGTAAGGAAGAAAGCCGTCCTCTAAATCCATTTTTTCTCTACCTTCGTGTGGTTTTGCGAGGTAATCATTACAGATAATCTCAAACGGAGTTATAGTATCCATACTTTCACCCGCCTGACGTTCGGTAGCCCTTGCAAGTTTTATAATATTTAAGTAAGTGCGTTCGCTTGGTCTTACTTGCTTTGCGAGGTAGTAGCAAACTGTATGAAGAAAGCTGAAGAGAACTGCTTCGTGGAATTTGTTAGGGGGACTTGCGAAGTCACATATATCACGACAGAAAATATGAAGCAACAATCTGTTTTCAAGCTCTTCTTTTATGTTAATATCAAGCTCTGCATCTGTTACAGTAACCATTTTTTCTGAAACCACCTTTTTTTGAATGCGCTCACCATTGTAGTAGTTGAGCTTGAATTCACCATTTTTATTGGATGTAAGAACAACCTTGTTGCACTCTGGATTTCTGTCAACATGGTTATGTGCATCAACAATAATCTTATTTAATACACCCTCAATGCTACGAGCACCTAAGCCTTCTTTTAAGGCTTTTTCTGCGATAATATCACGAGCCTGGCTTGTGATTTTAAACTTAACACCACGAGTTTCAAAAATATGCTGATATTTATGAACAGCACTTGTTTTGGCTTCGTCATTGACGAGCATTTTATAGCCCTCAAGGTCAATTTGTGGAATATAAATAAGCTGTCTGAGTCGGCCTACAATCTCTGGCATAAAGTAAAACGTCAAATCCTGAAGTGTTACTTTAGAAAGCACGTCAACTTCTTCTGTCTGTGTCTCGTTTGAGCCGGTAGAAAAACCAAGACTGTTTTTCTTTTTATATTTCCTTTCTAATTCTGCCTGCAATTTTGAGCAAGCACCACAGAAAAGGAATAAGCACTTGCTTAAATCGACGGTAATATCCTTTTTGTCGTCACCGTTAAAGGTGTATTGACCACCCTCAAGCAACACCAAAAAATCTTTTGCAACTGAAACACTTCCGTCACCATCACGAACTGAGCCAACCTTGTCAATTTCATCTAATAAAATTACACAGCCGTCATCAAAGAAGTTTGGATTGTCAATTAAAATACCAGATAAGGCATTACTGAGGTTACGTCCTTTATAAGCTGCGGGAGTTATATTCGCACAGTCTATGCGAGTGAAATTAAGACCGCAAACTTTAGCTAAATTCTGCGTTATATGACTCTTACCACAGCCTGTACCTGCAATTACGAAGCTATTTAGAGAAACAAGCTCATCGGGAGACACACCGTTTTCAATTGCTTTTATATTATTCATATGTAATGAGAAAAGCGTTGCTAACTCTTCCTGGGCACGAATCTGTGTAGGAAGTGGAACAATTTTTTCTCTTGCTTTTTCGATTAATTGATTTGTTGTTAAGTAGTTAATGTTATTCATAATCAAAATCCTTTCCAAAATGTATCTCTCAACTCTTAAATTATTCTTTAGACTCGTTTTGTCGTTTCTGGCTAATGATTTCGTGACACCTTTCTAAGTTCTCACGAGAAATACTTGTAGCATTGGTTTTCTGCATATCAAAGGTATGTCTTAATCCATTCGAGATACGATATGGATTAAAAAGCATACTGTGGGATTTTGCTAAAGTGTTATCGAGCTTACCAATATTTTTATATTGACGTTTAATTTTAAAAAATAAAACACACTTTTTTGCAAGTAACACAAAACCGACACCTACAAAAGCGTATATTTTTTTGAATATATTAGTTTTCTTCATTAAGACCACTCCTTGGGTAAATTTGTTTTAAAGTATTTTGTCAACCAAACCGTATTCAAGTGCTTCTTCAGCAGTGAGCCAGTTGTCACGGTCTGTATCAATTGCAATTTGTTCAATAGACTTGCCAGTTTGTTCTGCTAAAATTTTGTTCAAGCGTTGTTTTAATCGTTGAATATGCTCTGCAGCAATTATAATATCGCTTGCCTGACCTTGTGTGCCTGATAAAGGCTGGTGAATCATAACTTCTGCATTAGGTAGAATGTAACGCTTACCTTTTGTACCAGAAGATAGCAAGAAAGCACCCATTGAAGCCTGTAACCCGACACCAATTGTTGAAACGTCGCATTTAATGTGTTGCATAGTATCGTAAATAGCCATACCGGCACTTATGCTGCCACCGGGGCTGTTAATATAGAAACTGATATCTGCCTTCGGGTCCTGTGCTTCAAGGTAAAGCATTTGTGCAACAATTATTGAAGCTGTTGCATTGTTTACTTCTTCTGACAAGAATATAATTCTGTCATTAAGAAGTCGTGAATAGAGGTCCATACCTCTTTCTCCGTTAGCTGTTTGTTCCAATACGTGTGGTAAGTACATAAAATTCATCCTTTCAAAAATAAAATACTTTTGGGCAATTTGTTGTTTTAAAACGCAAAAAAGCCCGACGGCATATTTGCCATCGGGCTTTGTTTCCATATATAAAATTAAAACTTCGGAAACAATAATCCCACGAAGCTGTGACAAAATCACAACTTTCAATGGCAAATATGTTTCCGAGTGAAACAGTACCTGAAATTCTCAGAATTGGGTCGATTATCTCCAGCGTTAATGACTGTTTACATTAAGGTAGTCCGGCATACCCGTAATTCTTTGCACCTCTTAATCGGTTTGCCGAAAAGAGAATTACGACCTGTCCAGAGTCCTTTATATTGCGTAAGCTCAAGTCGTTACTTTAACTACTCATCCTGCTAACCAGTATTTCTAATGGTGCTCTACCGTTGTTAGCAGACTCACACTATTTGGTGAGAACAATGCTATAAGACAGCCGAAGCTGCTACGCTTACGATTTCATAAACAAAAATGTTTTTGTTTACTTATTGATGTCATTATACACCAAATTACCACTTTGTCAAGTAATTTTTTGTTTTCGTTGTATTTTTGGAAAGTTTTGGCGTAAATTAAAAGTGTTAAAGTATTGATATTTTATTGATGTATTCAAAAGAATATCTATGTAAAAAAAGCAAAAGACCAGCTTCAATTGAAGTTGGTTTTTTTACTCTCAATCCTAAATATTTTTACTATAAGGTAGTGATTTTATAAAGTTCTCAATGTATGCCCAATCAGGTTGGTTAGGTGCACAAACAGGCAGTCTAAACTTTAATTGCTCAATTTTGGTTTTACCACTTTTTCGTCCGTAATTGAAACGAAATTTTTCATTATTAAACAAACCAATTAAATACATTGCAATATACTTATTTAATTCTCTATCAAGCAATTTAATTGCTATGCTATCTTGTGTAATAAAAGGATTTTCCTGATAAAAAGCTGTTCCAGTATATATACCATTTGATGTTATAGTAATTTTGTTGCCGTCAATATATGTATTTGTTTCTACCGTACCTTTAACACCATTGTTTTTAGTCAAAGCTGAAACCAAATTAACTCTATTTAATTCATCATGAACTATCGCTTCAGAAAATCCAAACAATTCATCAAAATCAAAAATTTCATAAGACATATCTTCAAGAGGTTTTTGACTTATTAATGGTTCATCTAAATGAGTTAAATCTTGTATGTGTGTACTATTCACCCAATCTGGAATTTCTTCTCTTTTGGGTACCTTTAAAGTAGCTATAGTTTTATTAGCTTGTCTTCCGAAATTATACTTATATCTATTTGCTGTAATACATGTACAATAATAGAGCATTTCCTGTTTTGTCATTTTTATTTTCGGAACCAAACATGCGATATGATATCCCGTATAATATGGAACTTCTTGCAAAAAAGCAAATAAAACCGATGCACTACTTAAAGCTACCGTTATTGAATTTGCTGGTAGTAACTCTATGTTATTCAATTTCTTTACAGTGGCCGATACACCATTATTCTTCCTTGTTCTTGAAACAAATCTTACATTTCCAGTTTGTTGTTCTAAATTGTTTAATTCCAAATCGGTACCACTATATATCCAAAAAATCTCATCTATTGTTGTTGTTTTCACCTGATTCACCTTCTTGAATATTAGAAAATTCTAATTGTTTTAAATTAAAAATCATATAATCCTTAATAATTCTTTTGAAATCATCTTCAGTTATTTGACTATAATCTGTTTCAACGAAATACTCCCACATCCATTCATCAAGGCAAATACCATCTTTATCTACAGAAAGTTTTCGCCAAATACCATATGCATCATCTTTTTTGTCATCGTTTTTAAATGATTTCACCCAATCTTCTAAATACTCATCAGGAGTTTTGGGAAATCTTTTCAATTCTTTGTCAGGAATCATCCCTTTGGTTGAGTGCCAATAATAACCATCTTCTTTCCAATTACCAAAATATACATTTTTCTCATAATTGTGTGGGATACCAGTTTCAAAAACCATAATACAAGTAATTGAATCAGCAATACCTCTAAACAAATTAATTGACATACTCATAACACCTAACAAAGAGTGTTTTTCTAAAATTCTGTTTCGTATTTCTAAATAATCATTACTATGTGCACAACTTGTAGGAACTATAACTACAACACGGCTGTTAGGTTCTACGGAATCGCATAAGAATTCCACTAATTCCATTGGAGTATATGCTGAACCACTGTATGGGGGATTCATCAAACCAACAGTTGCTTTGAATTCTTTGATTTCCTCTTTACGTTTCATACAATCGCCCAAAAGAATATTTGATTTGCCATCTCCACGAAGAATCATATTAGAACAACCTAATGTATACATAATGTTGTCTTTTTCGCATCCAACAAGTTGATTTCCTCTAATATACTTTTTTACATCAGAAGTGGTTAATACGGGCGTTCCGTGCAATCCTTTGTTGACACTTTTCGTTCTATTAATTTCTTTTTGTGTAATATCTCCGTCTTTTAAACGTTTTTCAAAAAAGGCATTTATCTCTTTCTCTGTCATTTGGTCAGCCAAACGATAAAGATTGTTCATTGCCGAAATAAGAAATCCACCCGTACCAAGGCAAGGGTCACAAACAACATCTGTAACTTTGATATCAGCCAATCTGCAAAATAAATCTGTGATTTGCGACGGAGTAAGTTTTATACCGTCGTTTTGACTATTAGGTGCATAACTAAGGAATTCATGATAAAACTTGCCTATAATATCAACGGCATATTCTCCGTCCATACAAGGAAACACTGTGGTATGTAGTTTTTCGAGAATTAGTCGTAGTTGTTCTGCGTTTTTTTCCAATAAATCCTGCTGATTGAAAGAAGCATTAAATTCATCTTTTAGTACTTTCTTTTTAAATTCGTCCTGTATATTTTCGTTATCAACAACTCGTTCTATTGCTTGTTGCAAATTTTCTTGCAACTCTTTTGCAGTAATCTCTTTGTCTTCGTATGTTTTCCTAAAGGTTTTATCTTTAAGTGCAAGCAATAGGCCGCTAACAACTTCAGCTCTAATTGTTGCATTAACCCCTGCGGCATCGAGCATTATATTCAATTCTAAAGCACTTGATACAGCACGTTCTTCGTTAAATTCTTTTTCAATTTGCTTAAAGTTGTTTTTTATAAAATTCTGATACCAAGTATAACTTTGAATGTTATCAATTTTTAGGTTTATAAACGGGCCATAACAATATTTGTAATTTATAGTTTCTGACCTAGTTTTAGTTTTTCTTTCAACTTGTTTAACACCGTAAAATAATTCTTTGTCTTTTTCCCAATAAAAAGTTGATATTTGTAAATCGTCGTTGTTTAGATTACCACTTACACCAATTGCTATAACATCATATTTTTTGGATAGAAATTTTGCATAATGTAAAGCTCCATCAACCGCATATTTTGAGATAACACTACCATGTCCAACAAGAATGCCTTCCTCTTTTAAATATTTGCTAATATGATTGTTGCTTTTTTGCGCCGGTTTACATTCTATAACAATTGCTAAATTTGTGTTGGAATTAATAATAATAAATTCTGGCTTCCCTTCACTTACTTCATCGCTCCATATTTTTTCTTGCAAACTTTTTTCAGCACATTTGCTACTATGAGCTAATAATCCCTGTTTTGTGGAAGAATTAAACAATTCTAAATTGTTTTTATAATCATCCTGTGCATAAACAACTAAATTGTTCTCATCAAACTTTAGACAATCTGCTGGTTTTGGGTATGATTTTTCATTTACGAGAATTTCTCTAACTTGTTCTTCTATGTATCTTTCAGCCATAACCATTATCCTTTAAATAAAATATTAAATAACATACCGCACACACTATAAATAATAGAAATACAGTTGTTGTTTTTTCGCAGAAGTTTTTACTATGGATAATGGATTATTAAAAAGCACAAAAAATAAAGAGAACACCTTGATGTTCTCTTTGTAAATATTTAGTTTTTGCACTAATTTATACAATAAATTCGAGCTTTTTTACTGATGCAACCATTTGGCTAAAATCAGTATGAAAGTATCGTGCTGTAACAGAAATATTGCTATGTCCAAGTAGCGTTTTAATGCTTTGTATATCCACACCACTGGCTACGCACCTGGATGCAAATGTGTGTCTGAGTACGTGGAAGCTCGCTTCTTCAATTCCACAATCTTTTAAATACTTTTTAAATTGATACTGTAGAACTCTTGGTTCAATTACAGGATGGTAAGGCTTGCTCATAAAGTTTTGCTCATCACTTAACCTGAACTTTTCTATTTCTACGTTTATAAAAATAGGGATAGGTATTATCCTGAATGAGCTTTCAGATTTCGGTTCGCTTACTATAAGCTCGGTAGTATTGGTGTTTCCTTTCCTTAAACGCTGCATTGACTTATTTATAGTCATAACTCCGTCTTTAATATCTTTCCACTGCAGAGCGCAAAGCTCACCGATTCTGACCCCTGTATATAGTGCAACAAGAACACCCAACTTATAAATATCCATATCCTTAATTAAATAGTTTGTAAGTTTCCGTTGCTCTTCGACTGAAAGCACTCGCATTTCTTGTCGCTTTCGTTTGAGATATATTATATCAATCATAGGTAAAGCGTATTGCCGGCTACCGTATTTCAGACAGGTTTTTATAAATACCAAAATGCCATTTACCGTTGTAGCAGATAAACCAGAAGCCAGCTTTTCATCCGAAAATTGTTTTACTACAATAGGAGTTAGGTATATAACTTGATATTTACCAATCTGGTTTTCAATATGATTATGATATATATAATCATACTTCTGGTAAGAAGAAGGCTTGAGCCTGTTTTGATTAAGATAAAGCCATTCAAGAACCAATGCACTTAATGTAATAGTTCGCTTTATAACGTTTTGTGGCATAAGTGTTATTTGGCTTATGATTTCTAATCGTTTTTCCTTAACCTCGTTATAACTCTTGGCATATACAGAAGCGTATTTCTTTTTACCGAATTCATCATATCCTTTTACATATCGCGCTTCCCAATATCCATCCTTGCGTTTAAAAATGTTTTCTCCACGTCTTCCCATAAATAAAATCCTTTCTACCAACGTTACTACAACACTGAATCAGTATATTGTGCTATGATTCTCAAAATTTTTAGTAAATTACTATATAAATATAGTGTTTTACTCTTGCAAACTTGTTGAATCATGTTATAATAATGACATAAATTGGAAGTTTTTGTTATATAAGAATAAAAACTTCTGCGAAAAACTCCTTGTGAGTTTACGCATGGGAGCCGTGTTTTCTCCCTCTAATTATGTTATGTGCCTGTTGAAACAGGAACCCCAACATATTTAAGAAAAATTTTTAAATGGATGAAAATCAATGAAAAAAATCCTCGCTGACTTTGCGTTGCAAGGTCGGCAAGGATTCATTGTTTTTCATCTTTTATTTTTTTACGGTTCTTGGTTTCCTTTTGGGGTATTCTGCATCCGCAGGAATAAGCCATGTTTCACCATACTTTGCTATCCCTGATATTCTTCCATCTGTGCACATTCTTCTGACTATAGCATCTTTTTTGTTATATTTTTCTGCAAACTCACTTACCGTAATAAATTTTGCTGGTGTCACAATATCTTTAAACAAGTTTTTATCGTACACAACCAAGGTGAAATCATCTTCAACAAAAGCAAGTGTTTGCCCCTGAACATCTTTCATATTTGTGCAGTTAACATTCCAATAACCATCATTACCCTTAATAGTATTTGCTTTGTCAAACCCTGCAAGTATCTTTCTCAAAACATTCTCGTCAGCAGCTAAAACACTACCATTCGAACAACAAACCTTAATTTCTTTTTTTACTGAAATAATACGAAGTATCAAAAAATCAAATCCTTTCAAATGAGGTGAAATTAAATTATGAATAATAAATCTACTGACACAAATCTTGAGCTTTTTAATGAGCTCGGTAGTCTTTGTACCAAAATCAAAGTCAATGAAATGTCAAAGCAAAAAGAACAAATAATAAAAGAAAGTCCGTACTCAGATAAGATTAATGAGTATATAACTTCTTACGATGAGTTTTTCTATTATTGCTCTTTACAGCTTAAAGAAGCTGTGGTAACTCGTTCTGCATTAATACGTGAAATTGATTTAGAATTATTTGTTACTCTAAAAGGAAAAACGAATAGAGAACTTATGCGTAGTGGTGCTTCTCCATTTGCATTTGATGATGCGGACGGTGAAATAGAACTACACCATATAGGTCAAGATATAAATAGTCCATTTGCAGAATTAACACGTGAAGAGCATCGACAATTAGGAAACTATGCACTTTTACACCAAAACTCTGAAAGCTGGCGTGATGATGAATTTAAAAATAATATATATGGTAAGGAACGATATAATTACTGGAAAGCAAGAGTAGATGAGGAATACACGATTTTATGTAATGCCCCTGAATATCCAAAAGAAAAGTGCGATTTTGAAAAACTTGATGAAGTTACATACGGAATTCGTGATGCAGTTGAATTTCTTTTTTCAAAAAGTACAGTAGATGAGTTGAATTACTTTGGTGAGCTTGCAAATAACTATGCATTCTCAAAAACTATGGGAGTGAATGATTTTGAGGATTTAACAAGACAAATGTATATTGATGAAAGCATCAAATGTCCTAAATGTAATTCCGAAGATTATTCTTGCAATGGAAATTATAATACATCTTCAGAAAAAGTCAAACGCTACAAATGTAAGAATTGTGAAAATGTATTTACATTAAAGCAAAACTCAATTATTTCAAACAGTAATTTGAAGTTTTTCGATTGGATGAAGTTAATTAACTGTTTATACAATGGATATTCAATAGAAAAAACCGCAAAAATCTGTGGTGTTTCTCCAAGATGTGTACACGATAACAGATTAAAGTTGTTTTATGCTTTAAAACTTCTTGATGATGAAGTTAAGCTTGATGGAAATGTTGTGATTGATGAAACCTACTTCCCTGTAAGCTATAAGGGGAATCATTCAAAGAATGCAGATTTTGTATTGCCAAGGGTTCAACATAAGCGCGGAAATGAAAATCATAATACGGGATTAGGTAATGATGTTGTTTGTGTAGCCTGTGCATTAGATGAAACAGGTAACTCTGTTGCACGAGTTGCAGGACTTGGTGCACCGAATTATTATGAATTAATGGATGTATTTGATAAATGCATTGATAAAGAAAGTGTAACTTGTATTTATTCAGACAAAGCGAAAGCTTCAAAATGCTTTGCAGAAAGTAAAGGAATACCTATTAAACAAGGTGTAATGAATTTCAAGGGTAATAATCCGTCGTACACACGAGAAGGACGTGAGATTGATAGAAATCTTCAAAGGATAGGCTCCTACCACTCAAGGCTTAAAAAGTTTATGAGAAAATTTGTTGGTGTTTCTTCTAAATTGTTACCAGGATATTTATATCTCTTTGCTTTTAAAGAGCGTGAAAAAACTTTTGGTAATTCAGAATTTCAAAAGCTTTTTGTAATTTTAGCCACACCAAATCTTTACAAATCAGTAGAAGTATTAGCAGAAGAATATAAAATTAATACTGTTACAAAATTTATACCAAAAGCAACTAAAGATGTAACATATATTAAAAATCTCGAAGTCGCAAAAAAGATGGGTGAAGCATATTCTTCTGGTAAAACGCAAATGGAAATAGGCAAAGAGTTTGGTGTATGCGATACTACTGTAAGAAAAATCCTAAAACAATTAGAGTTGTGTGGATATTTTTATTTCAAGCCAGAGAAAGAAATAAAGAAAAAAACAAAAAAATTAGTATATAAATATGAATACGACGAACGAGATTTAGAGATATTTAACCTAAAAGAAAATTGGACTGGCACAGATACCGAGTTTCTTGATTATATTGAAAACAAATACAACCTAAAACGGAATTACATATGGAGTGTCATAGCAAGTCAGCGAAAAATCAATGCACTAAAAGGTATAAAATCATCTGATAAATATGAATTCAACGACGAGAGAATAAGCACACGAGAGACTTATTTAAAAATATATAAAGAGTTTTGTCCTGATTTAGAAATTACTTTTGATATACTACCAAGTGCATGTGTAAATAATATACCAAGCAATCAATTCTTCTTTATACACAACAGTTATTTAGTACATCGAATGTATCTAAGGGGGGTTAGGCGATTATCGTTTGAGGATACAATAAATAGAAATCGTGCTATATGTGTTGATTACTTAAACTGGCAAGGTACAGGAGCAGAATTTTTTGAAGTCACTACAAAAAAATATTTTATTAGCAAAATTTATTTGTATGAAATAATATGTGACTTTTTCAAAGCAAATCCCGAACAATATATAAACAAACTTGAATATTAAGCTGCAAAAGGAATTGGTGGAAAATCTGCTAATTCCTTTTCTGATATATATGTGTTTCTTGAGTTAATCATTTCACTTGTCTGTTTCTCTAATGTAGCAGAAGCTATTTTCTTACAGTTTTCAATCCAAATAAACAAGCTGATATAATGATTTAAATATTTTGTTGAAACACCATTGTATGGTCTTAAAAACTTTCTTATACGAGAATGTATGTTATTTATATTTTGTATATGAAATGCGCCTTTTACTTCTGGTGGGCTATGCACATCTTTAGGATTAATATGTGCTTGCATCTGAATGTGAGAGATACCATTTCTATCTTCAAAATATTTCTTTATGCAAGACGATTTATCTGATAACAATAATGAATCAGGAACAAGTCTATAATCAAATGCGTGAGAAATCATTTTTAAAGTGGTCTGGCCCGCACCTAAAACTTCTGCATAGCTTTGACCGTTTCTTTCATAACCGCACATTACACAAGCCTTAGAAGAAAGTGGATAAGCACCGTCTGTACTACCTCTTTTGTGAGGTTCTCTTGGCATTTTAAATTTCTTACTAAACTTATGATTGCCTTTATAGCTAATAGGAATATACATTTCATCAATTTCAATAACACCACTTAAAACACGGTTGTCCTGTTCGTGAGAAAGAGCATCAAGAATCTTGTGTCTCCAGACAAACGCTGTACGCACACAAATCTCACACTCTTTAGCACATACTTCGAGTGATGCTCGTTGAAGTGTTAATTTGATAAACTTTTCCCATACCTCATAATCCTTACGGGTATAAGAAACAACAGAAAAAGAATCGTGAACAAAAAGAGTTCCGCAATCCTTGCACTTGAAGCGTTGTTTACCGTTCTTATCTTTTCCATACTTGGAAATTCGGTCACTGCTACAGCGACGACAATTACATACATTGTCATCGTCACAAGGTTGCGGAGCATCCTGATTTTGTTTAATTATTTGTAATATCTTATTTGCACAGATGTCGAGTTCATCTGCGCTGAGTGTATTAAATTGAGAAAGGAATGCCTTAAAATCTTTCATATTCATACCTCTTAACAATCACTAATCTTCACAATTATATTATAGCGTAATCGCTACATTTTGTCAAGAGGCAAATGCATAAAAATTCAATAAAATCAACGCTTTAAGCCATATTTTTTATATTTCAACAATATTGCTCAAGACAGCCCTTCGAAGAGAGGGGGACCGCGCGCAAGCGTGGTGGAGAGTTCTTTGCAACGAGCTAACCTAAAAAATGCAGTTCGTCGGTAAACAAACGCCGAAGGCATATCTCACACGAACAACGTGAGTGTATATCGTATCGTAAGATATATCGCATTTACTTTAGCAAATATATCGTAAAAACCCTGCCATTCTCAATTTGTGAAAATGACAGGGTTTTAAATATATATTCTATTAAAATTTATTATTTTGCTGAGGAATACGCCACGCCGTTTTGCATTGCAATGCCTCTTGCTTCCATCATCTCAGAAACTGTAACTAACTGATACCCCTGCTCTATGAGCCATGGAACAATTATTTCTGTAGCTTCAGCTGTGGAGTCGTATAAATCGTGCATTAATATTATAGAACCGTCAAAGACAGAACCTTTTATACTGTTAACAACAGAGTCAGCGTTGCGGTATTTCCAGTCAAGCGTATCAACAGACCACATTATGATTGGGTAAGCTGTATTCTGCCTTACTGTATCTGTTTTGTAAGAGCCTCCAGGTGGTCTCATTAAAACAGGACTAACGCCGGTAATCGCTGCAACTCTTATATCTGTGTTTGAAAGCTCAGCTTTTAATTCTTCTGTGGTAAGAGAGGTGATTTTAGCGTGGTTGTAGGTATGGTTTCCTATCTCACAGCCTAAGTCATACGCTCTTTTTATCTGGTAACTATAAGAATTAACTCTTGAGCCAACAACGAAGAAGGTTGCTCTTGAATTATATGCTTCTAGTGTGTTAAGAATTCTGGTTGTAGCACTATTTGAAGGACCATCGTCATAAGTAAGAGCAACCATTGGCTTACTTGGGTCAACTACTCTGACAGGACTGAAGTCAGAGTTTACAGTTATTGTTTCACCTGTACTTCCATATACGCTTTCGCCATTTTTATACCATGAAGCTACAGTGTAGGTGTACTGTGAACCAGCAACTATATTCCTGTCGGTATAAGCAAAATTTGAATTGTTTCTTGTCGTGTGAATTTCAACCCAATTGCCTGCATCATTCTTTTTGTAGATAGCATAGTAATCTGCATTTTTAACACCGTTCCAGGTAATTCTGACGCCATTTGAAGTAAGCACCAGATTGATGTTTTGAGGTGGCTCTACTTTACATGCAGTAATTGATGTTGAGGTGTTTGAATATTTATCAGAAATTGCCTTGACGCGATAATAATATTCCACGCCCAAAACAGTGTCTTTATCTGTGCAATCAAAGGTATTTGCAGAAACGGTTTTAACACTTTCCCATTTGCCACCTTCAATTTTTCTGAGAAGCTTATATTTTTTTGCTCCCTCAACCTTTTCCCAATAAACCTTTATACCAGATTCTGTGTTTTTATAGTTCTTTATAATAGGTGCAGATATGAAGATATTTGATTTGTTTTTCTCCATTGAGCTTCTTGAACCGTTGCTTTCGACCGCGGCTACGCCATAATAAGCTTTTTCTCCATTTTCTGCTTTTGTGTCAATAAAAGAAAATGTATCACCGTTAACTGTATCAATTTTTGCCCATTTGCCACTATCTTCAGTTTTCTTAAAGATTTTATATTCTGTAGCTGTAGGGTGCTTTTCCCAGCTTATAGAAACACCCTCAGACTTATTTTTAATTGTGATTTCTGGTGAGGAAATGAAATGTAATGACACACCAGAATGATTAAATTTGCTTCTGACACCTTTACAAAAGGCATCGATTGAATAAGTGTAATCAGTTGAATTATTAACAGTTTTATCGACAAAACAAGTTGTTTTGTTATTTGTTATGGTTCCAATAATAATCCAATGGTTATTTGGAGTTTTTCTGTAAATATTGTACCCCTCTGCATTAGCCACAGGCTTCCATTTGATTTTTGCACCTGAAGAAGTGGCTTGAACAGAAATAAGCGTTGGTGTAGCGAGTGATGATGGTATAGGGTCTCTCATCATAATTGATGGGATGTTTTTGTAAATTCTTATAGAGTTAAGCGAATAGTTGTAATTAATTTGTATACTATCAGCAGGCTTGTGAAGAGTGAATGTCAATATACTCATACAAAAAAGCCAGACAGAAAAAACTAATAAGCTTATATATTTTTTCTTTTTCAAGGTTGCATCTTCTTTCTTGCCTAATCGACGTTTTTCGACAAGAATATTATATAACAACAAAATAAGTATTTCAATGGAAATAACAATATTGTAAAAAATTGAATATATTTTAATACTTCAATTGTAAAAACGGAAAATTTGTGATAAAATATTACAAATATAACATTTGTAAGGTGGATTTTATGACAAAGACAATTATGCGAAAATATGCACATCTCATAGCAAGAGTTGGTGCTAATATAAAAAAAGGTCAGCCTGTAAGAATTATTGCAGAGGCAGACCAGTTTGAGTTTATTAATTTACTTGTTACTGAGTGCTATAAGTTAGGAGCTTCAAGAGTTGATGTTGAATGGACTTATCAGCCGATAACAAAAACAGATTATAAATACAGAAGCTTAAAATCGCTTTCTGAGGTGCCTTTGTGGAAAGAAGAAAAATTAAAGCTTATGGTAGAAGAAGTACCTTGTAGAATTTTTATCGAAAGTGAGGACCCGGACGGACTTAAAGGCGTTAATCGTGAAAAAATGCAGAAGTCACAAATGGCAAGATATAAGGTGACTAAAAAATACAGTGATGCACTTGAGAATAAAGACCAATGGACTATTGCTGCTGTTCCGTCTTATGCTTGGGCTAAAAAGGTTTTCCCAAATGAAACAAAAAGAAATGCTTATAACAAGCTCTGGGATGCAATTTTAGAAACAGTTTATGTTACTAAAGATAATGACCCTGTAAAAGAATGGGATAATCACAATAAAAATTTAAAAGAACGCACAAAATGGCTTAACGAAAAGAAATTTGATTATTTAGAATATAAAAGTTCAAATGGTACAGATTTCAGAGCAGATTTAATTCCAGAGGCACACTGGTGCGGTGGTGGTGAAGAAACTCTTTCTGGTAATTTCTTTAACCCTAACTTGCCAACACAAGAGGTATTCACATCGCCAAAAAAAGGCTTTGCAGAGGGTACTTTGGTTTCTACAAAACCACTTTCTTATCAAGGTCAGTTAATTGAAGATTTCAAAATTACTTTTAAAGATGGCAAGGCGGTTTCATGGGAAGCAAGAGAAAATAAAGATTTACTTGATAAAATGCTTTCTATGGACGAGGGTGCTCCATATCTTGGTGAATTGGCACTTATTCCACAAGACAGCCCTATAGCAAATACAGGGATTCTTTTCTATAATACACTTTTTGATGAGAATGCAAGCTGTCACGTTGCTTTAGGCAGAGGCTTTTGCGACACAATAGATGATTTTCAGAATAAAACTCTCGAAGAATGTCAGGCGCTTGGTGTTAATGACAGTATGATTCATGTTGACTTTATGATTGGTGCTGATGACCTTACAATTACTGGTTATAAGGATGGCAAAGCATACCCAATCTTTATAAATGGTAACTGGGCATTTTAAAAATTAAAAATTCAAACAATAGGTGATATATTATGGCAACAGGTAAACCAAATAAATGGAGGACAGACAGGTTTTTGCGAGAAGAGCCTGCTCCTTTACAATTCTCAAAGGATGGCAAATTCAGAATATTGCACCTTACGGATATTCATGAAGTTATGCCGGAGATGGATGATGATAACAACAGAGATATTCCTAATAACAAAGATACAGAAACTCTTAACGTTATTGAAAAATGTATTGAAGAAGCAAATCCCGATTTAGTGGTTTTCGGTGGCGATAACATAAGTGGTTATTGGGAAGAATTCAATTATGAATTAATTCACAGAACAATAACAAAAATTGTTGAACCAATTAAAAGAAGAAACATTCCTCTCGCCTTGGTTTTCGGTAATCATGATGGTGAGGTTGGTTTTTATACAGATATTCAGATGATTATGTATAACGACTACCAGAACTGCCGTTCAAACCTTAATGATGCAGATGTTTTTGGTTGTGGTAACTGTAATCTTACTGTTAAAAGCTCAGATGGTACTAAAAACGCATTTTCAATCTGGCTTATGGATTCAAACGATTACATGAATGATGATGAAGGCGATTCAGGTTACGCTTATGTTCACAAAGACCAGATTGACTGGTATGAAAAAAGAAGTAAGGAATTAGCTGACGAAAATGGTGGTAAGCCAGTTCCTGCAATTCTTTTTCAACACATTCCTGTTCAGCAGGAAATTCATGAACTACAAGAAGTAGCAGAAATGGGCGAAAACGTTGTTGAGCACGACGGCAAATTCTACTCCTTCCAGGAAAAGCTTATTTCAGGTAGACTCAGAGAATACCCTTGCCCACCATTTATGAAACAGGACCATACTGAACAATTAAAGAGCTGGAAGAAAATGGGTGACATAAAGGCTGCCTTTTTTGGTCATGACCACGTTAATGATTTTCACATTAAAGTTGATGGCATAAGCCTCTATCAGACTATTGGCTGTGGTTACTTTACATACGGTAAAGAGCACGGTGGCAGACTTATTGTTCTTGATGAAAACAATCCGGAAAATATTGAGACAAGAACTATTGAGGTTGAAAGAATTACAACAACCGATTTCAGCAAAAATCACGAAGATGATGTTGCAGTAATTTTAAATGAATATGATGCACTTTTAAATAAAAAGCTGGTTAAAGAAGCAGGCGAATATTTAGAAGCAGAAATTATAAAAGCCAAAGAAAGAGAAGATACTTTTACAGAAATGACTCTTCATAACGAAGTTGTTTCATTCCACAGAAGAACTGGTGAGCAGAAAAAAGCTGTGGGTGCAATAAATGAGATTTTAGAGTTGCTTGAAAAGCTTGGTCTTGAAAATTCGGTTTTAGGTGCAAATATGTATCTTAACTGTGCAACTACTCTTAATTTCTTCCACAGAACTGCTGATGCATTACCACTTTTTGTAAGAGCATTTGAAGCGTATATTAATACAATCCCACAAAACGATTATCGCTTTGCTGGGTTCTATAATAACTATGCTTTAGCTTTATATGAAAGTGAAAATTATGACGAAGCATTAAGATATTTCAGAAAAGCATTAAATATTCTTTCACTCTATAAAGGTAATGATTCAGAAATGGCAGTTATTTTCTGTAATTTATCTCATCTATTCCATAAAATAAATGATGAGGAAATGATTTATAATTGTCTTAATTCAGCATATCTTTCATTAAAAGATTATGATGGTGAATTAAATAACAACTTCTTCTTGCATTGTCAAAAATGTATTGAAGCATTTAGGTTTTTCAAAAAAGATGATTTTGCTAAAGAAATTGAAGAAAAATTAGCAAAATAATCTGTCATTATATTGACAATAATTTCTATTTTGGATAAAATATCTTAATAAACAAAAATCGGGTGATTTTATGGGTAATATAGCAATTTATGGTGGCTCTTTTGACCCTCCTCATAAAGGACATTTATTGTTAGCTAAAAATTTAGCAAAAGAATGTAATGCTGACAAGGTTCTGATTATCCCTGCCTACTCATCACCGTTTAAAGATGGTACTGTAGCAGAGGGAACTGACAGACTTGCTATGTGTAAACACACTTTTACTGACCCGATATTTGAAATTTCTTCTATTGAGCTTAATCGTGAAGATAAAAGCTACACAGTAGACACAATAATGGATTTAAAAAAATATTACCCCAACGACAAATTGTTTTTGTTTATGGGAGACGATATGTTTTTATCACTTGCCAATTGGTATAAATATAAAGAGCTTTTATCACTCTGCACTATTGTTACTGCTGCAAGAACAGAAGATTTAAAACATCTTGCAGAGATGAAAACCTACGCTATTACAAAGCTTAAGCTACACGAGGGCGATTATATAATTTCAAAAGAAAAGCCACTTGAAGTAAGTTCTACACTTTTGAGAACTATGCTGAAAAACAGAATGGATACAAGTAAATACCTTACTTATGATACTATCAGTTATATCAAGAAGAGGGGGCTTTATTTATGAAAACCAATTCAGAATGTATTGAAATTATTAAAGGCAGGTTAACAGAGCAGCGTTTTATTCATTCGCTTAATGTTGCAGACAGTGCAAAAGAACTTGCTCTGAAATTTGGTGCAGACCCTGAAAAAGCATACACAGCTGGTCTTATTCATGACTCTTGTAAAAATCTTGAGCCGAGTGCTCAGCTTCAATATTTACTTGAGAATAATGTTAAGCTTTCTGAGTATGAATTAGCAGCCCCTAAACTATTTCACGCTATTTGTGGAGCAGTTTTTGCAGAAAAAGAGTTGGGTTGTGAAGATGAAGAAATTATAACTGCTGTTCGTTACCATACAACTGGCAGAGAAAATATGACTCTTTTAGAAAAAGTAATATTCATTGCCGATTTTATTGGAAAAGAGCGAAATTATGACGGTGTTGAAGTTATGAGAGAAAAGGCTTTTCGTTCGCTTGATGAAGCAATTGTTGAAGGCTTGAGTTTTACTATAATTGATTTGATTAAAAAAGAAAGATTGGTTCATCCTGATACTATGGGTGCATATAATTCAGCACTTGTAACCTTAAAAGGCGAAAAAGGAGAGAAATTAATATGAGTTTAGAGCTCACTAAAAAAATTGTTAAAGCATTAGACGATAAATTAGCAAGGGATATTGAGGTTATTAAAACAGAAGAGGTTACAATAGTTGCAGATTATTTCATAATTGCAACTGCTAATTCAAACACACATGTAAGAGCATTGGCAGATGAGGTTGAATATCAGCTTGAACAAGAGGGTATCCGCCCTGACCATGTTGAAGGCAGAGCAACTGGATGGGTGTTAATGCAATATAGTGGTGTTGTTGTTCACATTTTCCTTGAGGATTCAAGACAATATTATAATCTTGAAAGACTTTGGGATGATGCTGCAAAATTAGATGTTTCTCAGTTATTAAACTGATTTGCTTGATAAGAAGAAAGGAAATGATTAAAATGAAGTACGATTTTTCCGCTGTTGAACAAAAATGGCAGAAAAAATGGGAAGATGCAGGCGTTTTCCATGCTGAAGATGGAAGCGAAAAGCCAAAGTTTTACGCTCTTGTAGAATTCCCTTATCCAAGTGGTGCGGGTATGCACGTTGGTCATATTAAAGCGTATTCAGGACTTGAAGTTGTTTCAAGAAAAAGAAGAATGCAGGGTTATAATGTTTTATTCCCTATTGGTTTTGATGCCTATGGTCTTCCAACTGAAAACTATGCAATTAAAACAGGTATTCACCCAAGAAAAGTTACAGATATGAACATTGAGAAATTCTCAAGCCAGTTAAAGAGAGTAGGTTTCTCATTTGACTGGAACAGAGTTGTTGATACCACACAAGAAGATTATTATAAGTGGACTCAATGGATTTTCCTCAAGATGTTTGAAAAGGGACTCGTATTCCGTGACAAAACTCTTGTTAACTATTGCCCATCCTGTAAGGTTGTTCTTTCAAATGAGGACTCACAGGGCGGTAAGTGTGATATTTGTCATAGCGATATTGTTCAGAAATCAAAAGATGTTTGGTATTTGAGAATTACAGAATATGCTGATAAGCTCTTAGAAGGTCTTGAAAATGTAGATTATCTTCCAAATATCAAGCTTCAACAAGTTAACTGGATTGGTAAATCAACAGGTGCATTTGTTAATTTCTCAATTAAAGATACAGATGAAAAATTAGAGATTTACACAACTCGTCCAGACACATTGTTTGGCGTTACATTTATGGTTATGGCACCAGAACATCCACTTATTGACAAATATGCTTCTCAGATTGGCAATATGGATGAAGTTAATGCTTACAGAGCAGAGTGTGCTAAGAAAACTGAATTTGAAAGAACTCAGCTCGTTAAAGAAAAGACAGGTGTTCGTCTTTCAGGCTTTTCTGCAATTAACCCTGTTAATAACAAAGAAATTCCGATTTACATATCAGACTATGTTATGATGGGTTACGGTACAGGTGCTATTATGGCTGTGCCTGCTCACGATGAACGTGACTACGATTTCGCTAAAAAATTCGGCATTGATATTATTGAAGTTATTAAGGGCGGAAATATCGAAGAGGCTGCTTACACAGGCGACGGAGATATGGTTAACTCAGAATTCCTTAACGGCTTTACAAATAAAAAAGATTCTATAGCAAAAATGCTTGAGGTTTTAGAGGAAAAAGGCATCGGTAAAAAAGGTGTTCAGTACAAAATGAAAGACTGGGCATTTAACAGACAAAGATACTGGGGCGAACCAATTCCGATTGTTCACTGTGAAAAATGCGGAATCGTTCCTGTTCCATACGAAGAATTACCATTAAGATTACCTGAAATTGATAACTTCCAACCAGGCTCTGATGGTGAAAGTCCACTTGCAGAAATCGAAGAATACGTAAACTGTAACTGTCCGAAATGTGGTGGTAAAGCAAAGCGTGAAACTGACACAATGCCACAATGGGCTGGTTCTTCATGGTATTTCTTAAGATATATTGACCCTAAAAATACAGAAGCTCTTGCTAGTGAAGAAAAATTAAAATACTGGGGTCAGGTTGACTGGTATAATGGCGGTATGGAGCATGTTACACGTCACTTAATCTACTCACGTTTCTGGCATAAGTTCCTTTATGATTTAGGTGTTGTTCCAAATGCTGAGCCTTATGCAAAAAGAACTGCTCAGGGTCTTATTTTAGGTCCTGATGGCGAAAAAATGAGTAAGTCAAAAGGTAACGTTGTTGACCCTAACGAGGTTGTTGACCAGTTTGGCGCTGACGTTCTTCGTTCTTATGTACTCTTTATGGGTGACTATGAAAAGGCAGCACCTTGGTCTGAGGCAAGTGTTAAGGGTTGTAAACGCTTTATCGACAGAATCTGGAATCTTCAGGAAATCACAGTTGATGGCGATGACTACTCAAAAGAATTAGAAGTATCATTCCACAAGACAATTAAAAAGGTTTCTGATGATATTGAAAATATGAAGTATAACACTGCGATTGCTTCACTTATGGCACTTCTTAACGAGATTTATGAAAAGGGTGCTATTACAAAGGGCGAACTTAAAACATTCCTTACTTTAGTTAACCCATTTGCTCCTCACGTTTCAGAAGAACTCTGGGAGATTATGGGCTTCGGCGGAATGCTTGCTGTTGCTCCTTGGGTTACTTATGATGAAGCAAAAACAGTTGACTCAACTATTGAAGTTCCTGTTCAGATTTGTGGTAAGCTCCGTGCAACAGTTACAATTGCTAAGGACGCTGACTCAGCTACTGCAATTGCCGCTGCAAAGGCAGACGAAAAGGTTCAGGAGATGTTAGATGGAAAACAGATTATCAAAGAAATCTATGTTCCTGGTAAGATTATAAATATTGTTGCAAAATAAAAAAATCGGTCACGCGAGTGACCGATTTTTTATTTGGTGTATTGTAATTTTAATAAATTTTTCTTCAAATTCTTTTTTTACTTCTTCTACACTGATATTTCTCTTTTTTGCTACATTTTCAAATATTTTATATAACAAATTTTCTTGTGACATAATCCCAAACCTTCTTCAATTACTGATAACGAATACATAAAACTAAATCTTTAATACTTTATGGGGATTATATCCCCTTAATATTTAAGATTATAACCCCCATAATAAAAAGTGTCAAGGGGGGTTTAGATGATAGTATTTGATAAACTTTGGAATACAATGAAAGAAAAGGGTGTTTCTACTTATTTACTACGAGAAAAGTGTGGAATAGATAGTAAAACGATAAGACGTCTTAAAGCTAACGAAAACATAGAAACAAAAACACTTAATAAAATATGTGAAGCATTAGATTGTGAATTACAAGATATTGCAGAATATAGAAAATAAAAATTTGAAACCATAGATATATTGTTTAAATAATTAATCTATGGTTTTGTTATTATAATAGCAACGCAGTTCCGAAGTTATTATCTATTCACTATTATCTCTTATCTAACAAAAAAGCACCCTGCTCAAAGCAGAGTGCTTTTTATTGTTAGACTTACGCCTTATCTTTAGAACCAAAGAGTTCGATTTTTTCACGAACTGTAGCTTTAATAGCTTCTGAGCCAGGAGCAAGAAGCTTTCTTGGGTCGAAGCCTTTACCCTGAAGGTCTTTACCTTCTTCAATGTATTTTCTTGTAGCTTCTTGGAAAGCAAGCTGACATTCTGTGTTAACATTGATTTTTGAAACACCGAGAGAAATTGCTTTTTTAATCATATCTGCAGGGATACCTGTACCACCGTGAAGAACGAGTGGCATTGTGCCTGTTTTTTCCTGAACTGCTGCAAGAGTTTCAAAAGAAAGACCTGCCCAGTTTTCTGGATATTTACCGTGGATATTACCGATACCAGCAGCGAGCATTGTAACACCTAAATCAGCAATCATTTTACATTCATTAGGGTCTGCACATTCACCAGCACCAACAACGCCGTCTTCTTCACCACCGATTGAACCAACTTCTGCTTCAATTGAAAGACCTTTTTCTTCGCAGATAGCAACTAATTCTTTTGTTTTTGCAATGTTTTCATCGATTGGGTAGTGAGAACCATCGAACATAATTGATGAGAAGCCAGCTTCGATACAAGCCTTTGCACCTTCGTATGAACCGTGGTCAAGGTGAAGAGCCACAGGAACTGTGATTCCTAATTCATCAATCATACCGTTAACCATACCAACAACTGTTTTGTAACCGCACATATATTTACCTGCACCCTCAGAAACACCGAGAATTACAGGAGAATTCATTTCTTGTGCAGTAAGAAGAATTGATTTTGTCCATTCAAGGTTGTTGATGTTGAATTGACCAACAGCGTAGTGGCCAGCCTTTGCTTTTGTAAGCATTTCTTTTGCATTTACTAATGGCATTTTTAAACACTCCAATTTTTAAATATTATTATATATGTAATCGCATTTGCGATAAAATATATTAAATTTTGTTAGGGTCGAAATCAAGTATAAGTTCCTGCTTTTCAGGAACTAACTGTGTGAGCTTTACACCTGCTGCTTCGAGCATTCTTTTAGAAGCTCTTGTTTCAGGCGTATCTTTATATTTATTAGAAAGGTAAATAACCTCTGTAATGCCACTCTGAATAATAGCCTTTGCACATTCGTTGCAAGGGAAGAGCGCAACATAAAGTCTGTTGCCAGTAAGATTTGTGCCTCTTGCATTTAAAATTGCGTTAAGCTCTGCGTGGCAAACATAGAGATATTTGGTGTTGTAACGGTCTTCACTAGAGCGTTCCCAAGGAAAAACATCGTCGTCACACCCTGCAGGAAAACCATTATAGCCAACAGAAACAATTCTGTTTTCAGAGTTTACTATGCAAGCCCCTACTTGTGTGTTAGGGTCTTTACTGCGTTTTGCACAAAGCATTGCAGCACCCATAAAAAACTCATCCCAAGAAATATAATCTTCTCTTTTTGGCATAACTACCCCTCCGATAAATTACTCCAAACCATTATATAGCATTTTACAGAAATTTTCAATAGAAAGTTGAGATATTGCTAAAATATGAAAAAACTTGGTAAAAAATATGAAAATTTAAGATAATTTTAACGTTTTGTTCTTGAAAAGAATTAAAAACAGTGATATATTTGGTATGCTAACAAAGTTAATAAATAAAAATGGAGAAGTAGATATGGTTAAGGACTATTTTAAAAGACTTTACAAGGGTATGAAACCAATTGAGCATATTTATTGGTGGACTTTAAGAGGCTTAATGATTTATGGTATTATTAAAAGCCTTGTTACCATTGACCCGAACTTAGGCTCAATGCAACCGTTACAGATGATGGCAAATTTAGTGGGTATGTTTGCTTATGAAATTTGTCAGATGTTCCCCAAAAATACATTCCCAAGATTATTACCACGTTATTTCCAGCATATTTCAATATTTGGATTTTTCTGTGCATCATTCGGTGGTGCATACTTGAACTTATACTACGCATTACCAATGTTCGACAAAGTACTTCACGCTTTAGGTTGTGTAGAAGCAGTGTTTATAAGCTATGAATTAGTTTGTGCTATGCAGATTCGTGATAAGGTAGTTTGCCCACCCAAAATTGTTGCACTCTGTGCATTGGGCGTTGGCTTTGTTTTCGCTTCTGGTTGGGAGCTTTTTGAGTTCGTATTTGACCAATGGTTTGGTGGCGACGCTCAGCATTGGGATTTACAGAAAGCAATCGCTGAAGCAGGCGGTAATGTAGAAAATGTATTTATGTTCATTCCGCTTGATGCTGAACGTTTTGAAGCACGATTTGCTATAATGGATACTATGGGTGATATGATTCTCAATACTTTAGGTGCAGTTCCTATGTATCTCTTCTTGAGATTCCGTCCATATCGCCACATGGGACCTAACAATATCAACAAAATGATTGAAGAAGAATTAGCAAAAACTACCAAAGAAAGAGCAACAGTTTAAATAATTATTGCATATTTTAAAAATAAGGTATATAATGTATCTGTAAAATTGCATTAAAATGCGGTGAATCGGGTGCCAAAAAAGGTGTTCGGTTCATAATCTCACTATTCAAGGAGGACTTTGAAATGGCTAAAAAATTAGTCGCAATTATCCTTGCTTTAACACTTTCAATTTCTGTGTTTATGGTTCCTGCAAGCGCTGCTTCAGTTGTTGAACCACAAACATTAGAGGTAAATGTTGAGAACATTTTTAACAGGGTTTTAAATGACCTTATTCACTATGTTCTTACTTATCTTAATCGTTTCTGGCCAGGATTTGACAATAAGTTTGACACATCAGAAAGTTACGTAGCCGAATATTTTTATAAAGGTGAAGACAGCTTTGATAAAACTGTAAATTCAAATGCTAAATGGAGCCTTGGTTATTCAAGCGATTCACTTATTGATGATTTTGACATTATGAATGGTGAATTCTTCCTTGCAGGTTCTCTTGAAGTGTTTGAAGGCAGAGTTCCAAGAGCTGTTTATGATGACCAGAGAGTAAGGGTTTATGCTCTTAGCGATGGTGTAAGCGGTACTGTTGTTCACGCTGTAATCGATGGCTTTGGTTTTGCTAGAGGTGATGTTGAAGTTATCCGTGGCAGACTTGAGGAATTCGCAAAAGCAAATAATATTATAAGTATGAACGTTTCAGTTCTTCACCAACACTCATGTATTGATACTCTTGGTATGAACATTCCACTTCTCAAGGGTCTTGTTACTAATACTGGTAATGCTGGTACTGGAATTATTGCTGGCGAAACACTTCTTGATGATTATATGGTAACAAAGAATCCTGAGTTTATGGAGAACCTTTACACAACAACGGTTGCTTGTGTTGAAGAAGCAGTTGCTGATATGACAGAGGGTACTCTTAACTATGGTTATGCAAATATCAAAGAATATATCAGAGATAAACGTGACCCACAGTCATTTGACGAAAATATCCACAGACTTCGTTTCACACCAAACGATGGTACAGAAGAAACCTGGATTTTAGAAGCAGGTATGCACTGCACAGGTTATGGTGCTGGTCCTGATATTCTTTCAGCTGACTATCCTTACTATATCGAAAAGAATATTAAGGAAAGAGAAGGCGCAAATGTTGTATTTGTAATGGGTGCTGAGCTTGCTATTACAACAGAAGGCAAGTTAACAAACGTTGAAGGCGAATCTGACTTAAACAACATTAAATATTACGCAAATGCACTTGCTGATAAGGTTAGAAATATTAATAACGAAATTAAGCTTCAGCCTGTTCTTAATATAGTTCACCAAGAAGTTAAGGTTCCTGTTGATAACGGAATTCTTACACTTGCTTGTCGTGAAGGTATTTTAGCATCAGTTGTTATTAAAGATGGTGAAGAATATACACTCGTTTCAGAAGTTGGTTATATGGAACTCGGTAACGAAGTTGCAGTATTCTTTGCACCAGGTGAGTTTGACCCAAGTATTTTCTATGGCAATGTTACAAAACCACAGGATAGCTGGAATGGTGAATCTTGGGATTACCCAGCACTTAAAGATATTACAGATTGCAAAAATGTATTAGTGTTTGGTCTTGCTAATGACCAGGGCGGTTATGTTCTTGCAGATAACGAGTATCACTCACTTATCGGTGAAAACGAAGAAGTTAACGCTATCAGCAAAAAATCAGGCTCAACATTTGCTAAAGCATTTATTGACCTTGTGTCATCAGTTAAATAAGTATAGCTAGTTGATTAGCGCTATAAAAACGAAATTATCCTATCATTTTCAGTTAGTATCAATTGAAATGATAGGATTTTTTTATTATCTCAGATTTATTACTAGCAACCAGTCATACTAGCTACACCAGCAACTATTTTTTTCTTGCAATTACCTACACAATATAATATAATAAAAAGGTGAAACGCTTTTTTGACGAGGTGAAAGAAATGAGCGATATAAATGAACAACTTGTGCAAGAAGTTGAAGTAGCTGAAAAAAAGAAAAAATCTCCATTTATTGTTGGTTTTATTGTTTTGATTTTCGCAATAATCGGTGTTGTTTCAGTTGGCTCTTTTGTAAAAGATATAGTTGTAGATAAGGTTACAGCAGAAGACGATTATTCTAAATATACTAAATATCTTACTTGGGTAGTAGGTATTGACCCAGATCCGTTTACAGACATAACAAAAGCAGATTTTGACGACCTTCTCAATATAGCAGTTTGTTCTTTGCTTACTGCTGAGGTTAAAACAGATGACTACGATGTTACAGAGCTTGGTATGGTTGTTCCTGCAAGAGATGTTGAACAAAGCTTTAAAACGATGTTTGGTAATGATGTTCAGATTGTGCACGCTACCGTTCAGGGTTACGGCTATGAATTCCAGTATGATTCTGCAACACATAGCTATTACGTTCCACTTACAGGTGTTGTTCCTCCTTTTACTGCAAGAATTGAATCTGCAAACAAAACAGGTGGTCTTGTTACTCTTAAAGTCGGTTATATAGGAACAAGTAATATTGAAGTTGCTGCAGATGGTACTATTGCTGCTGCTCAGCCAGATAAATATATGGAAATCACATTAAAAGAAACAGCAGATGGTGGTTTCAATCTTATATCAATTACTTCTTTAACTCAGGGCGAACATCAATAATAACTTGCGAGTGATTTAACGAAGAGTGAACGGGAATCTGTCTGTAAAAACAAATCACTCTAGGGTGGTGAATTATGAAGAAGTATATTCTTCCGATTGTTATTGTTTTTGTTATTCTTTTTAGTGGCTGTGATAAACCGCTGAAGTATTATCTGGATACCGAAGAAACTGGCACTAAAAAATCGCTTTCAGAGCAGAGTGAAAAAATTCCTATGGCAAGAACCTTGCCAGATGTTTTCAAACAAGAAATTGTTTCAAATTTAGCCGCCATTCATTATATAGATTTTGAAACATCTTCGTGGGAACGTGAATTTATGCCAGAATTTATAATGATTCATTTTATGAATGGCATTGTAGTTTCAAAAGAAGACCCTTATAACAAAGATATCGTAAGAGATATTTTTATGGAAGAGGGCGTTGGCATAAACTACATAATAGATAGAGAGGGTAATATTCTTTGTATGTTACCTGAAAATCGTTGTGCATGGCATGCCGGCGAAGGTGAGTTTTTAGATTGTCCGAAATACACAAATAAAATGAATTTTTACTCTATAGGTATTGAGCTTATGGCAATTGGTTCAAAATCTGATATGGAACAGTATATAGATGGCGATACTTATGATTCTCTTGATGATAGCCTTAAAGGCTTTACAGATGAACAGTATAAGTCGCTTAATCTGCTTGTTACTGAGCTTTGTGAAAGATATGGCATACCGAAAAATAAGGATAGAATTATAGGTCACGAAGAGTTTAGTTCACATAAATCTGACCCAGGGGAGCTTTTTGATTGGAGTAGGCTTGAATTAGGGTGAAATGAGTTAACCGAACCTGCCTAAAAGCGAGTATTTTTAAGTCTTTTCGGCGTTTCGGTCTTGCAAGGCGTCAGCCTTACTTCACCCTCAACACCAAAAATCCAATAAAAATCTTTCGCTTTGTAGGTCGAAGATTTTTTATAGAATGGATTTATGGTCAATCAAGGCGAAAACAGAGCTAATCCTGACGGATTGGCGAGTATTTCAACGCAGAGTGAACGGAAATCCGTCTATAAAAAACACGGTTCGGATAATTCCTTTCACCCTAGAGGAAATAGAATGATTTTAAGTATAGTTTAGTTATGTTGACTAAAAAATAACAAACTATTTTTACATATTTTTATTTTTATACTATGGAAAAAAAAGTAGAATTTTGATATAATGATTTTTGGTGTTATGTTACTTTAAAATTAAGGTAACTACTCAAATATATTAATAATTTATTTTTGGAGGTAAACTATGAGCAAAAAGTACGTTTATTTATTCTCCGAGGGCGACGCTTCAATGCGTGAACTTCTCGGTGGTAAAGGTGCTAACCTTGCAGAAATGACTAACATAGGTCTTCCTGTTCCTCAAGGTTTTACAATTTCTACAGAGGCTTGTACTCAATATTATGAGGACGGCAGAAAGATCAACGATGAAATCCAGGCTCAGATTATGGAATACATCGTTAAAATGGAAGGCGTTGTAGGTAAAAAATTCGGTGATTTAGAAAACCCACTTCTCGTTTCAGTTCGTTCAGGTGCTCGTGCATCAATGCCTGGTATGATGGATACAATCCTTAACTTAGGTCTTAACGAAGACGTTGTTAACGTTATGGCTACAAAATCAGGTAACGCTCGTTGGGCTTGGGACTGCTACAGAAGATTTATTCAGATGTATTCAGACGTTGTTATGGAAGTTGGTAAGAAATATTTCGAACAACTTATTGACGAAATGAAAGAAGCTAAAGGTGTTACTCAAGACATCGAGCTTACAGCTGAAGACCTTAAAGAATTAGCAGGTCAGTTCAAAGCAGAATACAAATCAAAGATTGGTAAAGATTTCCCAACAGATCCAAAAGAACAACTTATGGGTGCTGTTGAAGCTGTTTTCCGTTCATGGGACACCCCTCGTGCAAACGTTTACCGTCG
>CALFTN010000008.1 GCA_937916395.1 uncultured Clostridia bacterium
ATTCACTGGTTGGGATGGCCCAATTCTTACAGATAGCGGTGGTTTTCAGGTGTTCTCACTTGCTAAGCTTCGCAAAATCAAAGAAGAAGGCGTTACATTTAATTCTCACGTTGATGGTCGTAAGATTTTTATGGGTCCAGAAGAGAGCATGAGAATTCAATCGAACTTAGCTTCGACGATTGCAATGGCTTTTGATGAATGTGTTGAAAATCCTGCAACCTATGAATATGCTAAAGCATCTACAGAAAGAACTACCCGTTGGCTAATTCGCTGTAAAGAAGAAATGGAGAGACTGAATTCTCTTCATGATACATTAAATAAAAAACAAATGCTTTTTGGTATTAATCAGGGTTGCACATTTGATGATTTACGTATAGAACATATGCAAAAAATTGCTGAATTAGACCTTGATGGCTATGCTATTGGTGGTCTTGCAGTTGGAGAACCAAAAGAAGATATGTACAGAATTATTTCTGCTGTTGAGCCGTATGCACCTAAGGATAAAATACGTTATTTAATGGGTGTAGGTACACCTGGTAATATTTTAGAAGGTGTTTCTCGTGGTGTGGATTTATTCGATTGCGTAATGCCTAGCAGAAATGCGCGCCATGGCCATTTATTTACGTGGAATGGTATAATGAACTTAAATAATGCCAAATATGCAAAAGATGATAATCCAATTGATATTAACTGCGATTGTCCGACTTGTCAGAAACATTCAAGAGCATATATTCATCATCTTATTAAAGCAAAAGAAATGCTTGCTATGAGACTTTGCGTAATCCACAACCTTTATTTTTATAACAATTTGATGACAAGAATACGCGAAGAATTAGAAAATGGTACATTCACAGAATTCAAAGAGAAATACACAGATTTACTTGATTCAAGAATATAAAATAATTTTTAAAAAAGACTTGTATATTTTTACATTAACAGTTATAATACTGTGGTATGTAAAATTTATAAATACGTATGTTAAATTATGGAGGAAAAAACATGAATTTATTTACACTTAGCTTAGGCTCATTATTTGGTGGCGGTGCTTCTGGTGGTGAAGGTGCTGCAACAGGTGGTGCCAACCCAATGTCATTAATTATAATGGTTGGTATGTTCGCTCTTATGTACTTCTTTATGATTCGTCCACAAAAGAAAAAACAAAAAGAAGAACAAGAAATGCGTGATTCTATTCAAATAGGTGACGAAATTACTACTATAGGTGGTATTATGGGTAGAGTTGTTACTGTTAAAGATGACAGTATCGTTATCGAAACAGGTACAGATCGCACAAAACTCAAAATGCAACGTTGGGCTATCCAGACTAACGAAACAGCTAATGAACGTATGGCTGCTGAGAAAAAAGCTGCAGAAGATGCAAAAAAAGCTCAAAGTGAAAAGAATGCTATTGACCAGGCAGTAAATGGCAAAAAGAAAAAAACTAAAACAGTTGAAAACAAAGGTGCTGTTGAAGAGCTTAAGGCCGAAGAAGAAGCAAGTAAAGCAGACGAAGAATAATTATCATAAAATTGTAATCCTCCGCATATCTTTTTAGTAAAGATTTGCGGAGGTATTTTTTTATGTTTGATTTAAAAAATGTTAAAGTAAATTTAATTAAAAAAAATAACAACAAAATAAGCTTGCTTTTAAAATACTTACCCTGCCTTTTAAAAGGGGAAGCATTATTCATTCTTGGAATACTTGTCGTTTCTTTTGCATATTTTAAATTAACAGGATATAGTGATATTTTATATTATTTAACTTTTCTTTTTATGGCTCTCGGCTCATTTGTAACAGGCAGAGCAACGTATAAAAGGTTTGGGGGCAGGGGGATTGTTACCGGCATTCTTGGTTCCTTGCCTGTAGCAATAATTAACATTTTTATTATATACTTGTTCTGTTACCGAAATGTGAGCTTGTTTATATTATTAATTCTACCAGTTTCAATATTAAGTGGCGCAATTGGTGGTATTTTAGCTTCAAATTCTAAGAAGAGATATTAAGGAGTAAAAAATGTTGAAAAAGAGTGTTGTTATAAAACGAAAAAGGATGAATGTACCAGAAATAAATTTTAAAAACCTTATATTTTTCTCGCTGTTTTTTTCTGGATTGATTATTGGTGTTTTGACTATAAAATCCAAAGAAAGCATGTTAAATAGTTTTTTGATTGATTTCTTCAATGGCTACATAAAAGAACGCACATCAGAAGGTATATTGGGATGTTTTTTTGAATCTCTGTTATTCTTCTCATTTACACCATTTTTAACCTTTATTTTTGGCTTATCTGCTGTAGGGATACCAATAATTATTGCCACTCCTGCAATTATTGGTGCAATAACAGGAATGGCAACAGGATTTTTGTTTTTCAACTATTCGTTACAGGGGATTTGTTATTCAGCACTGATAATAGTGCCAGCAATTTCAATTGTGGTAGCAACACTTATAAAATGCTGTAGTGAAGCAATTATTATGTCAATGGATATAATAACATGTATCGGTGGGTATCAAAAAAATCAGAGGCAAAATGTTATGAAAGAGTATTGCCTTAAATTCTTAATTTTATTTATACCAATAATAATTTCTGCTTTACTTAATGCATTTAGCTTCAAAATATTTGGAAATTTATTTTCATTCGTCTGAATCTTCATTTTTCAAGTTTTCAATTTTAGGTGAACGGGGAGCTTTTATATTACTCAACGGATTAGATTCAGCAGCATTTTTGAGTTGTTCGTCGACTATATGAGTATAAATTTGTGTTGTGTTAAGATTTTCGTGACCTAAAATTTCTTTAATAGCAAGAACATCTACATTACCATGTTGATACATAAGCGTAGCAGCAGTATGTCGCAATTTATGTGTTGATAAAGCTCTGTCAGCAAGACCTGCTTTTTCTAATGTTGATTTAACAATAAACTGAACAGTTTTTGGGCTGATTCTGCCTTTTTGTCGGCTTATAAATAACGCATCTTTATCTTTAACGCCATCAACTGGACGAACTGGTAAATAAGCGTTTATTGCATCAACACAGGCATCATTCAAGTAGATTGTTCGCTCTTTATTACCTTTACCGGTCACGGTGAGGGTATTATTTGTTCTAATATCACTTAAATTTAAAGAAACAAGCTCTGAGAGACGAAGTCCACAGTTTAAAAATAGTGTGATAATACAATAATCACGTTCTTTGAATTTGCCATCAACAGAATTTAAAAGAGCTAAACTTTCTTCTAAAGTCAGATATTTGGGCAGAGCTTTTTTTATTCTTGGAGATTCAAGTTCCTGAAGGGGATTATCCTTAAGAATTTTTTTTTGAACTGACAAATATTTATAAAAAGCCCTTAAAGTTGAAACTTTTCTTGACCGTGTGCGTTCATTATTGTTTCTGTTTATTTTACAATATGTCAGATACATGTATGCATCATTAAGTGTTACAGAAGAAATTAAATCAAGTGTAATATCCGAAATATTGATTTCGTCAAAAGGAAGTTCTTTGTTAACAAGTCCACGGATAATTTTCAAATATTTAAAAAAAGTGGACAAGTCATTTGCATATTCGTTAACAGTTAACTCAGAACTATTTCTAATAACACTGTAATAATTCAAAAATTCAACCACTATAGGAGGTAAAGTATCAAAGTTTTCTCTTTTCATAATCTTTATTACAAATCCTTTGTAAAATTGCTAGTTTTCAAGTTTTATATTAAAACAATACTGGAAGAGTAGACACCTAATTTTATATTTCGACTTATACAAAAGAAAGATTTTGTATAAGTCAGGTAAGGACTTTTAATATAAAATAGCTATAAATCACGATTTTGAGTTTTTCTATATAACTGGATTTTCTACGTACAGACATATAATGTGTGATGTTTGCTAATATCTTAACATAAATAAAGCTAACAAAGACTAATTTTAAAAATCAATCTTTATCTTTGTATCTTTTCATACAAATTAATATTGCAACTGAAACTACAACCATAGTTGCTGTATAACCAAGCTTTGCTGCAGCATTTTTTTCAGGATTCTTTGAATTCTTCAAATTTATCAACCTTTCTCATCGAATAGAATTTTTCTGAATGAATAACACCTAGTACCAAAAAATTCTATTCGATTGATTTTTTTAAGTTTATGTAAATTACACTCAGATTTTTTCAGTTACAGGTAAAATTGAGCCAATATCAGTTAATTTATAAGATTTGTCAAAAACTGGTTCAACATTGTGATAATCTAAAAACTTTATTATAGACTCATAACTTGGATGCTCTTCTAAATTACCATTGAAGAAGATTTTATTTTTACCTATTTTACCAGATGTACCACCAAGAAACCCAAAATGTGTATCTGAAAGTCTTATAAAATCACTTTGAATTTTCAAAACATTTATTTGTGATTTTTTTAACAATCTTTCTATACCACTATCTTCAGTAATAATTGCATTTTCGCTGACAATACAAATTGAGCACTTGGAATACCCTTGATTGGAATTAATGATGTTAATATTATTGGTTTCTGCAAAATTCAATAAATGCCTTGAAGTAGAATTTGTTTTGCATATCATATTATCATTAACAATTGCACAGTTCAGTAAAACATCGTCAGGATATGGCGAAAACGGCTCAAATTCTGCCACTTCTACCCTACACCCTAGTTTCTTTATGTTTCTTTTTAAAATCGTCTGATTTGGTGCAATAATTGCATAGTTATGACCACAATACGAAAACAATAAATCGGTATGACTTGATATTTCATCATCCAATTTAATAGATTTTTCAACTTTGAGAGTATTAATACCAATTTTGTTTAGAAAATTAATAGCTTCTTTTGCATCCTGCGAAATAACACAATGCTTTACTTCATTTTGGGGTAAATTAGCTTTTCTTATAAATTTATAATCTGTATTATACATTTTCAACAGCTACTTCAAAAGCTTCTCTAACATTCCTGACACCAATAACCTCAATATCGGTAAATGAAGCTTTATTAAGTTTTTTCATATTTTGTCTGGGAATAATACAACGTTTGAAGCCAAGTCGTTCAGATTCCTTAATTCGTTGTTCACAATTGTTTACTATTCTTATTTCACCAGCGAGACCAATTTCACCAAATACAATTGTTTCACTATCGATAACCGCATCTTTAAGACTTGAAATAAGTGCAACTGCAACAGCTAAATCAGATGCTGGTTCATCTGCCCTCAAACCACCAACAATATTTAAATAGCAATCCATATTACTGAAAAAATAACCAGCTCTTTTTTCAAGAATAGCAATTAGCATGGCCATTCTGTTGTAGTCGAACCCAGTAGCCATTCTTCTTGGATTACCAAACCCGGAAGTTGTTGCAAGACCCTGAATTTCAGCAAGAATCGGTCTAGAACCTTCTATAAGGCAAGTTACACAAGTACCAGAAACATTAGTTGGTCTGCCTGCTAAAAGTGCCATTGAAGGGCTTTCAATCTGTGAAAGACCAGTATCCGTCATTTCAAAGACGCCAATTTCATTAGTTGAACCATATCTGTTTTTTACAGCTCTCAAAATTCTGTAAGAATAATTTCTTTCACCTTCAAAATAAAGAACCGTGTCGACAATATGCTCTAAAACTTTAGGACCAGCAATATTGCCATCTTTATTTACGTGACCTACTAAAATAGTTGAAATATCATTATTTTTAGACGTTTGCATAAAAAGATTGGTACATTCTCTGACCTGAGTAATGCTACCAGTGCTTGATGATAAATCTGCAATGCTCATTGTTTGTATAGAATCCACCATAACAATATTGGGTTTAGATGTTTTTATGTATTCACAAACAATTTCAGCATCGGTTTCGCACATCACAGAAAGATTGTCAGATTTTACGCCAAGTCTTTTAGCTCTCATTTTTAATTGATATGCTGATTCTTCACCAGAAACATAGAGAACAGACAAATCCTTTGATAGATAATTACAAATCTGTAAAAGCAATGTAGATTTACCGATACCAGGATCACCAGATAAAAGAACCAAAGAGCCTTTTACAAGACCACCACCTAAAACACGATTCAACTCAGAAATACCTGTGTTAAATCTGAACTCGGTTGAAGAATCTATTGCGTCTAATTTTAAAACATTTAAGCCTTTATTTATAACCGATGTAGTTGCTTTTGTGCTTTTAGAATCAGTTTTTACAATTTCTTCGGCTAAAGTCCCCCACTCATTACAAGATGGGCATTTACCATACCATTTTGCAGACTCATATCCACAATTACTGCAAATAAAAACTGTTTTTTGTTTTGAAGCCATAATTTTCACTGACCTTCATAATAATTTAAAATCCCGGTTGCTATAGAAAAAGCAACCTGCTTTTGATAATTTTCGGTTTTTAATTTTTCTGCTTCTTCAGGGTTAGATAAGAAACCACACTCTACAAGTACAGCTGGTTTTACTGCATTGTAAATCAAATAAACAGATGTGCCACATGGTTTAATCTGGCGTTTATTTTGTGGTTGAATAAAATAAACTATACTTTCTTGAATTGATTGGGCTAATTCAGAGCTTTCTTCGCTAAAATTTTTCGAATAAAAAACCTGCGCACCACTATATTTGCTCATCGAAAAATGATTTTGATGTATACTTACAAACACAGCATTTTCAGTTTCTTTCATAAGTGTCATTCTGTTATGCAAATCTGATGTTTTTCTGCTTCTTATAGTGCTTAAGCCTTCATCTTCAGTAGAAGTATCAGTATCACGTGTCATAACAACCTGAAAGCCAAAAAAGTTAAGATATTCCTTTAAATATAATGCGATGTTTAAGTTTATGCCTTTTTCGGCAACGCCGTCATCTGTTGAAGCACCACCATCAAAGCCACCATGACCAGCGTCAACAATAATAACAGGCAAAGTGTCAGCATTTAATTTACTATTTGTATTTTCAGAAAACAAATCTGCTTCTGATATAATAATTGAAACAGAAAAAGATAACAAGAGCATTACACATAAAAATACAAGTTTTTTCAAAGTAATCACCTGTAAATTATATGAAAAACAGTTGAAAATTATCTGAATTCTGTACCATCTTTAATTAAAAGTTTTTTTCTTATAATTGACCAATTAATGTGTTCAGGTGAAAAATCTGAAATTATTGCATCTTTAAACATAACTGGGTTAATTGTAAAATCATTACCAGCAGGTAAAACAAAACTGAAATGCAACTCAGTGTCAGAATCTTTAATAATTTTTAATTCACTAAGATGTTCAGAAACATTAACCTCTTTAATCTCGCCTTTTTTAGTTTTTTTGTGAATTATAATATTTTTGCTATTAATTCTTTCTAATATTGCGTTTTTTATATTTTCGCTGTTATTTGAAGAAATTGTCATTTCATATAAACCTGATGTAATAAACAAAGGCTTGTACTCTGGTGCACAAATTTTTAAAAAATTAATACCAGGTACAGTTACTCTGTTTAACTCAGAAATAACACGTTCATCGGGATAACTTTCATCGTCAAGTCTGATATCTAATATTTCATTTTCACCTTCAACACCTAGTGGTAAAGAAAGACCGAAAACAAGGTGTGGATGCGGATTAAATCCTTCAGTATACCAAAGTGGAATATCAGTTCTTCTGAATGATCTGATAAGACAACGTGTTAAGTCAAGGTGTGAAATATATTTTGCAGTATCTTTTTTAGTGAACCATATTCTTACAGAGCGCATCACACTTACCTCCGTTTAATTTGTTTGAGCCACAAGCATTACACTGCTCACGACAATGTTTTGAGGTTTCTGCCTTTTTAGCTTTTTCATTCTCTTTAATTAAGAATTCTTTTGAAATACCTGAATTAATGTGATCCCAAGGTAAAACTTCATTATAAGAACGACGACGATTTGCATAAAACGCTGTATCAATACCACACTCTTTAAATGCATCCATCCACATGTCATATTTAAATTTATCATCCCAGCTATCAAATGTGCAACCGTTTTTCCAAGCTGTTTCAATTACCTTGCAAAGCTTTCTGTCGCCACGGGCAAAAATAGCTTCTAAGAAAATCTGGTCTGTTGTATGAAAACGGAAAGTAATCTTTTTTGAAGTAACTGTATCCTTCAAAAGCTGTTGTTTGGCAGTAATTTCTTCTCTTGAATCCTGTGGTTCCCATTGGAATGGTGTACAAGGTTTGGGAACAAATGATGAAACACCGGCACTTACACTCACAGTTTTTCCCTTAGGTTTATTAGGATTGCTATAAAACTCTTCAACAACCTTTTGACAAAGCTCGTTAATTCCAATAACGTCTTCTTTAGTTTCTGTAGGCAAACCAATCATAAAATATAATTTAACAGCAGTCCAGCCACCTTCAAAAGCTTTTCTGCAAGTACCTAAAATTTCTTCTTCAGTTATATTTTTATTTATAACATTTCTTAACCTTTGAGTACCAGCTTCTGCAGCAAAAGTAAGACCAGAACGTCTTACAAGAGCTAATTTTTCTCTCAATTCGTCAGAAAAATTATCAATTCTCAAAGAAGGTAAAGCAACGTTTATCTTTTGCGGTGTAGCCCAACTTAAAAGAGATTCAAGTAATTCGGTAATTTTTGTATAGTCGCTACTTGAAAGTGAACAAAGTGATAATTCATCATAACCTGTTTCGCAAGCAATTTTTCTACTTTGGTTACTTATAGTTTCAACTGATTTTTCTCTTATTGGTCTGTACCAGAAGCCAGCCTGACAAAATCTACAACCACGAATACAACCACGAAAAATTTCGTGTACTACCCTGTCATGAACAACTTCAACGAATGGAACAACAAAATTTTCTGGATAATATATGTTATCTAAATCAGCAACAACACGTTTATTGACAACGCTTGGAGCGCCGTCATTTGCTGTATATTTCTTAATTGTACCATCTTCATTGTAAGAAACAGAATAAAGTGAAGGCACATAAATCCCCTCAATATGAGAGGCTGCTATTAAAAATTCTTTTCTTGATGCATTTTTCTTCTTATATTCATTTAACAAATCAAGAAAATCTATCATCATTTCTTCGCCTTCGCCAATCTGAAAGCAATCTATAAAATCTGCTAATGGCTCAGGGTTAACAACACAAGGTCCACCGGCAACAATAATAGGATTATCTTTTAAAGAATCACCACGATTTTCGCTTCTTATTGGAATACCAGCTAAATCCAACATATTTAGTACATTAGAAAAAGATAACTCATATTGCAACGTAAAGCCAACAGCATCAAAATCTTTTAAACTATCATGACTTTCAAGACCAAAAAGTGGAATATTATTCTTTCGCATGAGCTCTTCCATATCACTGTCAGGAGCAAAAACTCTTTCGCACCAATAATTTTCTTTTGAGTTTATTAAACCATAAAGTATTTTTAAACCAAGGTGTGACATACCAATTTCATAAGTATCGGGAAAACAAAAAGCAAATCTGATATCTACATTATTTTTATCTTTTACAACAGAATTTAATTCACCACCAGTATAACGTGCTGGTTTTTGAACAAGTGGTAAAATACTTTCAATTCTTTTGTGTAGCATAAACAAAATTCTCCAATTTCAAAATAAAATTATACGATATAATTTTACAATAAAACCAGAGAATTATCAAGTGAAAACACTCACTTTTTTAATATAATTGTAAGTAGCATTAAGGCTGAAACAATAAGATAATAGAAATTATTGTTGTTTAAAAGAAAAACCTTAATTGAAAACCAGCAGAATGGGATTAAAACAATAAAAGATATGCAGGTAACTGCCATATTTGAAGCTTTCTCATTGAGCTTGTTTTTTAGTAAAACCTCGATAATTTTGCCACCATCAAAATTATAAAAAGGTAACATATTAAACACGAATAGACATAAATTCACTAAATATATTTGAGTAAAAATTTTTTTATTTAAAAAACTGTTCAGGACAAAAAATAAAACAAAAAAGCAAAAATTAACAATTGGCCCCAGTAATAAAATCATAACCTCTTCTTTTGCTTTGATTTTTTTAAAATTTTCGGTTTTTATATTTGCACCAAAACAAGAAATTTTAAAACCGGTAATTATAACCCCAGCTTTTCTTAATGCAATTAAATGACCAATTTCATGAAGTATAGCAAAAATACAAGTTAAATATAGTAATTCACTTTTTCTGAAAACAACAACTAATAATATTAATGCAAAAAAAGTAAAGCTAATTGTAACATTTATTTTTTTTATTCTAAACTGCATTTTTTGCATCCTTTAAAGCAAATTCAGGATTATATGAAATGTTATTTACTCTTAATTCAAAATGTAAATGTGGGCCTGTTGACTGACCGGTTGAACCAACTGTAGCTATTTTTTCACCACCACGTATAATATCACCTTTTTTTACAAGTAATTTTTCACAATGACAATAAACAGTTACTATTTCATTATCATGCTTAATTTTAACGTAATTACCATTCCACTGGTCATTATCTGCTTCAATAATTTCACCATCATAAATTGCGTATATGGGTGAACCTTGTTCTAAAGCAAAATCAATCCCTTTATGTACCCCAAATTCTCCACTAATCGGATGTATTCTTTCACCAAACTCTGAAGAAATTTTCCCATTAATTACAGGTTTAAAAATCTTATAGTTCAATTTGTATTTTTCAAATGAATAATTACTATTTTCAGCTATAGTCTCATCTTTTCCACCTTCCCCTAAAATCTCTGCATTGAATAAATCATCAGAAAAGTCACTCAGAATAAATTCTTCACTGGCATAATTCTCAATTCTTTTAAAGGTTTCTTCAACATCTTCAGTATTTAACTTTTTATTTAGTTCAAAAAGAAGTTGTTCTTTGAAAAGTGAAAAAATCGGTGTTTCAAAATAATTAATAGCAAAAACAAAGCTGAATATTAAAACACAGATAATAAATTGAAAAATCAAAGTTTTTACTAAATAATCTTGTTTTTTATTTTTATCCATAAAAAATCACCCGCAAATATATATGCGAGTGATTTTTCTATTATTCTTGCAATTCTTCCCATTCAGAATAAAGGTTATCTAATTCATTTTTTAATAAATCAAATTGCTCTGTTAATTCCAGTAATTTCTGATAATCAGCAGAAGTTTCAGGTAACTGGAGTAAATCTTGAATTTCTGATATTGTAGTTTCTTTTTCTTCTATTTCTTTTTCAATTTTAGAAATCCTTGAATTTCGCTTTCTCTCAAGGGCTTGTTGTTCTTTTTGTAATTTATAAGTGTTTACCTTGGTTGACTCTTTTTTTACATCTTCTTTTTTAGATTCATTGTTTTCCTTAAAAAGAAGATAATCATCATAATTACCATCGATGCTTACTGCACCATCATGAGTTAAATGAACAATTTTATTAGACAATTTGTTAATAAAATATCGGTCATGCGAAACAACTAAAAGCGTACCATCATAGTTTAAAAGCGCTTCTTCCAACACTTCACGTGAATTAATATCAAGATGGTTAGTAGGCTCATCTAAAATCAAAAAATTTGGTTTAGAGAGCATAATTTTTAGTAAAGAGATTTTAGCTCTTTCACCACCACTTAAAACTGAGACCTTCTTAAAAACATCATCTCCACGGAAAAGAAATAACGCTAAAGCACTACGAATTTCAGTTTGGTCCATAAATTTATACATATCCCAAACTTCATCTAAAACAGTTTTATCTGAATTTAATTTGTCAATATTCTGGTCAAAGTAACCAATTTTTACATTTGTTCCAAACTTTATAATACCACTATCTTGCGATAATTCTTTATTTAATATCTTTAAAAAAGTTGATTTACCACAACCATTAGGACCTAATAAAAAGATTTTATCCTCTCTGAATATAGAAAGGTTGAAATTTTTAAATAATGGTTTTTGAGGAAAAGACTTTTCCAAATCAAAAACAGTTAAAACATTATCACCTGAACGAATTTCTGAATTGAATGAAAAACGAACAGAAGATAAAGCTTTATCCGGTACTATTAAGTCAGCTTTAATTCTCTCTATCTGTTTTTCTTTGCTTGCTATTGTTATATAGTTCCTTTCCTGATTAAAGCGCTTTTGTTGCTCAATTATACCTTCAATTCGCTTTATTTCTGAAATATTTTTCTCGTATTCCCTCTCAATAGATAATTCTCTTTCCGCTTTCAATTTCTGGAAAACAGAATAATTACCCTTAGTCATGGTAATTTTTTTATGAGCAATTTCCATTGTTAAAAAGGTAATTTTATCAAGAAAATATCTATCATGAGAAACAACAATAACTGCACCCTTGTATTTCCCCAAAAAGTCTTCAAGCCAGTTAATTGCATCAATATCAAGGTTGTTTGTTGGTTCATCAAGAAGAATTAAATTAGCATTTGAAAGAAGTAATTTACAAAGCGAAACCTTGGAACGCTGACCGCCACTCAGGTTTTTAACTGGATAATCTAATTCACTTTCTTTAAACCCTAAACCAATGAGAGCTGAACGTGTTTTTGCTTTATAAACAAGACCATCACGACGTTCAATTTCTTCTGTTAAGTGCAATTGTCGCTCAATTAAAGAATAATCACTATTATTTTCAAGCATTTGAGTAACGTTTTCGAGTTCTTCTTCCATTTTAGCTACATCAGAAAAAACCTTTAATACTTCTTCATAAACAGTTAAATTATCTTCGCATTCAAGGTATTGTTCCATGTAACCTATTCTTACATCTTTACCACGAACAATACCACCCTCTACTGCCTGGTATTCCCCTGTTATCAGCTTAAAAAGAGTCGTCTTACCACTACCATTTGCACCAATTAATCCAATACGGTCATTTTCTTCAACCTGAAAAGCGGCGTCTTTAAACAAGACGCCGTCCGCAAAGCCAAATTTTAAATTTAAAGCTGTTAGTAATGACATAAAATCACCATAAGATGTTATTATAATGTGCTTAAAAGTGCATCAAATTCACCTGATAACACAACATTACCGCTATTTGCAGGAATAAATATGCTGTCACCTTTTTTAACGCTTATAGCAGTGTTATCTACTGTAATACTACCTTTACCATCAAGAATCAAAACTGATAAAAATGATGAGTTATCACAGTTATATTCAAATTTACCATTAAGTTTCAATGAAGTCATGGTAAAGAATTCACAAGAACAGAGCTTTTGGATTTTTGCATCACCAGATACTTCTTCATTGCCTTCTGCTTCTGCAGAACGAACTGGTGGCAAAGTATTAGTAACATCCAATGCTTTTTCAATATGCAATTCACGAGGCTTACCATCAACTAATCTGCCATAATCATACACTCTGTAGGTAGTGTTGCAGTTTTGTTGAACCTCAGCAAGTAAAATGCCACCACCAATAGCATGTAACGTACCCGCTTCAATAAAGAAAATATCACCTTTTTTTACTTTAACCTTGTTTACGTGATTCAAAAATGAATTGTCTTTAATTGAAGCTTCAAATTCTTCTTTTGTTATTTCTTTATTAAAACCATAAATAAGCTCTGCATCATCTGAACAATCAAGAACATACCAAGCCTCTGTTTTACCTAAAGAATTCTCGTGAATTCTCGCATATTCATCATCTGGATGAACTTGAATAGATAAATCTGATTTTGCATCAATGAATTTAATTAAAAGTGGAAATTCATTATATTTCTCACCTTTTTCACCTAAAAATTCAGGGTGATTTTTAATAAGTTCTGTAAAACTCTCACCAGCAAATTCGCCATTTTTTACAGTATTGTCACCATCATTACGAGCAGTAAGTACCCATGCCTCAGCAATATTATTAAGGTCACTTTCGTAACCATAATCGCTCTTTAAACGCTCGCCACCCCAAACAATTTCTTTAAATATAGGATTTAATTTAATTGGATACATTTTATTACACCTCAGTAGTTGTATTGCTATCATTCTGCTTATTATCTTCTGCTACTTTTAATTCAAGCTCCTTTTTATCTATAAACGGAACTGTAGAAGATTTAATGTCAACTCTATCATAATACTCTTTAAAACGAATTGTAAATCTTATTTTGCGTTTACAATTTATGCATTGAAAAACAGCTCTGAAAGACTGATTCATAACACGCCAATCCGTTATTCTTTCACAACCTGCACCACAAACATCACAAAGACATTTCATTTTACTTCTATCAATAAGGGGACTATTTATATCAGTAATAACCTTAGGTTTAAAAGATAATTTTAAATAAAAAGCATTATCACATACATGTGTATAAGAAGCAATCATTTGCCTATTAAAAATCTTTCTGAAAACATCTGCAGTTAAAAGGCTGTCATCAATAGCTCTGTGGAGAGAATAATTATCAAAATTAAGTTCTAACTTTTCAGCTGCAGTAGAAAGACCAATTTGGTCAGCTTTTGAAATATTCATAAAAGCCTGAGTATAATTTTGAAGATTTACATAATTTTTTAAAAATGGAACAAAATTAATTCCATTAAAATATCTGAAATTTTCAACTAAAACCCTTACGTCTGTATCGCCCCAGGTAAGAATAACGTTATCTTCACCAGCTGACCATTTCCTGAACTCTGACATAGCCTGAGAAAAAGGTGTACCAGTACTGATATCATCATTAGAAATATTGGTTAACTCTTTAACTCTTGTATGAAGTTTTTTGCCTAATTGTGCCTTGATAAAAAGTGAAAATGTATCAACCTGATTGAGATTTTCATCAAGCTTTACTGCACCAATTTCAATGATTTCATTTAAAAAGCCTTTTTTCTTTTTGCAATAAGTGTTATTCCACTCAAGGTCCATTATTATATAATGCATTAAGAAATTACTCCCAATAAATAGAATAAAAAATTTTAAATCAAGCCTTCACTGTCATAAAGACAAGCTGTTTCAAGCAATACCTTTACACCAACTTCAAGTGCCTCGGGAACTAATAAATCTGGTGTATCTAAACGAGTGTGATAATATCTTGGTGGTGTTGGGTCCATCGCGGCGAAACCAGTTGCTTTAATTTTCTTCTGTGTGAATGCTGCAGCATCACAAGCACCAAGATAAATTGAAGCATATGGCAAGTCATAACCACAATTCTTAGCAGCTCTTTTAACGAGCTCTTTTGCTTGTTTATCATGTTTTAAAGTACCACTTAAATCTCGGTCATACACTGCCATATCCTTTAAATCACGCATAGTGTCACACGCAATAACAACCGTTTCTATTTCCTTTAATTCTTTTTCGTGTACTTCTGCGTAATTTTTAGCACCTCTGAGCCCAGCCTCTTCTGAACCAGTAAGCATAATTCTGACTTCTGTGTTATCGAGCTCAATGTTATTTTCTTTCATAAGCTTTAAAACTGACATTGCGGTTAAACAACCAGTAAGATTATCATTAGCACCTGGAACGCTCTTTGTGTAGCTTTGGAAGAATAAAAAACCGAAATATGGAATTATAAATACACAAAGGACAATTCCAACAATAAAGAAAAATGTATCGACACCCTTTGATGGTGCATCTAAATTAAGATATGTAAAATATTTAATAATACTTGCAAAGCAAACAACAAAAAGACCAACAGCAGCAGGAATTAGAAAAAGCTTCATTCCTGTACCACCTAATAAATAATTCAAAGTCCACTCATATTGTGAGTCAGCGTGACCAATGAATATAATTCTCTTTTTCACTTCGCCTTTTGGTTTTTTTGTTGCGATAAGGTTATGTGATGGATGACCAATAAATAAGGGGTCAAGAAAGCGTTTGTACATTAAAAATTCAAGGACTAAAGGAATAATACCAAGAACTGTACACAAAAATGCAATAAGCGGATAATCAACCCAATAAAGTACAGTTGCGGCTAACGCCATAGCAACAGTAAATGGAATAAAGCCCATAAAAGCTTGTCTGTGAACAGTAAATTCCTCAATAGTAATTTCATCAGACCATTCTTTTAAATCTTCGCCCATAAATTCCTGTGCTGCTAATTCTTCTTTACTGCCAGGTGCTCTTGGACCAATTTTATCAACAATATCAGTAATTTTCTTTACCATATAATCAACAGTAGCAGAAAAATCAATGGTCTCTAATTTACTCTTTTCAAGAATTGTTTTCAAAATACACCACTCCAATATATATAAGTGAATACTTACTAAATATAGCATATTATTCTTCATTTTACAACATTATCTTGTTAAAATCATTGATTTTTACAAAATACTAATGTATAATATGTTAAAAATTTCGTTAGTAGGTGTTTTTATGTTGAATGATTCAATGAATCTATACTACTCCTCCCCTGCAAAAGAGTGGGTTGAAGCTTTACCTTTGGGCAATGGCTCTATTGGTGCAATGGTTTTTGGTAAAACAAATACAGAAAAAATCTGTATGAATAGTGATACTCTCTGGACTGGTTTTCCTAGAGATACTGCAATTAAAGAACATACATACGAAAACTTCATAAAAGCAAGAGAATTATCACTTCAGGGTAAATATGATGAAGCTCAAGAGTTAATCGAAGCTGAATGTTTAGGTAACTGGACACAAAGCTATCTCCCACTTTGCGATATAGATATTAAATTTGATACAAAAGGATGCAGAGCTAAAAATTACAAGAGAATTCTTGATTTAAGTACAGGTATTCACACTATAAGTTATGAAAAAAATGGTGTAGAATTCAAAAGGGAAGCGTTTGTTTCTTATCCCGATAAAGCATTTATTCAAAAGTATTCTGCAAACAAAAAAGCTTTAACATTTAAGCTTTCTCTCTCAACACAACTCAAAGGTAATTCATTCATAGAAAACGATGTTTTGATTTTAGATGGTATTTGCCCTTCAGATGAACACGACAACATAGAATTACTCAACAGATGCGAATTTTACCCTGAAGAAAAAGAGTTACAAGGCATTAGCTTCAGAGCTACTGTAAAAGTAATTTCAGATGGTAAAATTACATTCTCGGGTAGTTCTGTAACAGTTGAAAATGCTTCTGAGGCTTTTATTTTCTTTACAACCGAAAACTCTTTTAACGGCTTTCAGAAACACCCTGCTTTAGAAGGTAAGGAATATAAAAATGCTTGTCTTGAAATGCTCAACAAGGTTTCTGCAATAGATTATAAAACACTTAAACTTAGGCATCTTGATGATTTTTCTCCACTCTTCGCAAGAGTTTCACTTGATCTTGGCACAGACAATAAGGGGGATATTCCTACCAACAAACGTTTAATCAAGCACGATAAAGGTGCAAAGGATATCGCTCTTTATACTCTTATTTTCAATTTCGGTAGATATTTAATAGTTTCCGCTTCAAGAGAAGGCACACAAGCTACTAATTTACAAGGTATCTGGAATGATAAATTCAGAGCACCGTGGCACTCAAACTACACAGTAAATATTAATACAGAAATGAACTACTGGCCAGTTCTTATGTGTAATCTTGCTGAGTGTAATTTACCTTTAGTTGAATTTGTAAAAGATTTATCTGTTACAGGTGAAAAAATTGCACAGGAGCGTTATCACGCACGTGGCTTCTGTGTTCATCACAACGTTGACTTATGGCGTCACGCAGACTGCGTTGCTGGCTCTGCACAATGGGCATTCTGGCCTATGGCTGGTGGTTGGCTCTGTGAGCATATTTATAACCACTACATTTACACAAAAGATGTAAACTTCTTAAAAGAAACAGGTTATCCTGTTATGAAAAAATCAGCTGAATTCTTCCTTGATATGTTAGTTGAAGATAAAGATGGTTACTTAATTTGTGCTCCTTCAACTTCTCCTGAAAATGATTTCCACTTCAATAAAAAACACGTTTCTGTCAGCGCAACATCTACAATGACAATGTCAATTATAAGAGAGCTTTTTGAAAATATTCTTAAAAGTGCAAAGGTTCTTGGAATAAACGATGATTTTACAACTGAAGTCGAAAATGCTTTAGGTAAACTCTTACCATTCAAGACAGGCTCTCAGGGTGAGCTTTTAGAGTGGTATGAGGAACAAGAAGCGGTTGAGCCTCACCATAGACACAAATCTCATTTATATGGTCTTCATCCAGCCCAGCTTATCACTCCTGATGAAACCCCTGAATTTGCTGCAGCTTGCAAAAAATCACTTGAATTACGTGGTGATAATGGTACTGGCTGGAGTTTAGGATGGAAAATTAATATGTGGGCAAGACTCTGGGATGGCGACCACGCATTAAAACTTCTCAAAATGCAGTTAAGACCAGTTTTACCAAAACAAATTAGATACCACGGTGGCGGAACTTACCCTAACCTTTTCGACGCTCACCCACCTTTCCAGATTGATGGTAACTATGGTTGCACAAGTGGTATTTGTGAAATGTTGATGCAATCAAGAGAAGGTAAAATCTTTTTACTCCCTGCCCTTCCAACAAGTTGGAAAAACGGTAAAGTCAATGGTCTTAAAGCTATTGGTAATGTTACAGTAGATATTGAATGGAAAGATGGTAAACTCTCTAAATATAAATTAGATGGTGACACAAGCAATATTGATGTTATTTACAATGGTGAAATTTTGAAGAGATAACAAAAAACAAAGAGTTAGTTGATTAAGTTCAACTAACTCTTTTTAGTTAATTAAGAGAAAAGAATTGAATTCATAACACTCTCTAAATACTCTTGTCTACCACTCTGAACATTTTTTACATCACCTAAGTTGATAGCGTAATCAGAAAGCTCGCTGAGAGTAGCACTACCGCTTAAAATCTTTTTACCAATTTCAGTATCATTGAATGATGAATATTTAGTCTTAATAAAGTCATCAATTCTACCATCTTCAATAATCTGAGCAGCCTTTAAAAGGCCTAAAGCGAATGTATCCATGCCTAAAATGTAAGCGTGGAACATATCTTCATAAGTGTTGCTTGGTCTACGATTTTTGGCATCAAAGTTAAAGCCACCTGTAAGACCACCAGCTTTAATCACTTCATACATACAAAGAGTTGCTTCATAAACGTCAAATGGGAATTCATCAGTATCCCAACCGAGTAAATAGTCACCCTGGTTAGCATCAATACTGCCTAACATTCCGTTAATTGCAGAAATTCTCAATTCGTGTTGGAATGTATGACCAGCAAGAGTTGCATGATTTGCTTCAATATTCATTTTAAAATCTTTATCCAAACCATATTGGCGAAGGAAGCCTATAGCAGTAGCAGCATCGAAATCATATTGATGCTTCATTGGTTCCTTTGGCTTTGGTTCAATGTAAAAATCGCCTGTAAAACCAATGCTTCTACCGTATTCAACAGTCATTTTCATAAGTCTCGCAATGTTTTCTTGTTCAAATTTAACATCAGTATTAAGAAGTGTTTCGTAACCTTCTCTGCCACCCCAGAAAACATAGCCCTTACCACCGAGCTTAACCGTTAAATCAAGAGCTTTTTTAATTTGAGCAGCAGCAAAGCAATACACCTCAGCTGAGTTTGTGCTACCTGCACCATTCATAAATCTTGGGTTTGAGAACATATTAGCAGTACCCCAAAGACATTTGATATCAGTACCTTTCATTTTTTCTAATATGTAATCTGTAATTTCATCAAGACGGCGGTTTGTTTCTTTTATATCATCTGCTTCAGGAACAATATCAACGTCGTGGAAGCAGAAATACTTAATACCGAGTTTTTGCATAAACTCAAAACCAGCATCAACTTTAGCTTTTGCGTGTTCCATTGTTGCTTTTTCTACACCAAAAGATTTGTCTGCAGTATCTCTACCAAACATATCAGTACCACCAGCACAGAGATTATGCCACCAAGCCATAGCAAATGGTAAATGCTCACTCATTTTTTTACCGAGAACTACCTGTTCTGGATTGTAGAATTTGAAAGCAAAAGGATTTTTTGAATCTTTACCCTCATACTTAATTACAGGAATATCCTTAAAAATTTCGTTCATTATTATT
>CALFTN010000009.1 GCA_937916395.1 uncultured Clostridia bacterium
TGCTCCCTAACTGATTTCGAGTCAGCCCCGTTATGACCACTTCGATACGTCTCCAAGTGCAAATAATTTTATCAAAACTTTTTAGATATGTCAAGGTTCTCTTAATAATACAAAATTATAATTTTTCTTATTGAAAATATATTTTTATTGTGATACAATTTATAAAAAGGGTGTGTTTAATGAAGGTTTTTTTAATTTTGTTTTTGGTTGTTTTTGTTTTTTCGGGTTGTAGTTCTAATGTTAATAATGTACCGAGTGATATAACCACAACAGAACTAACAACTGAAATAAATAACTATGATTTTGATACAGATGAATTATTAAATGGCGATACAATAGTAAGTAATTGTAATAAAGATTACGTTAGTGAATTTATGACCTCATTGAACAGTTTAGAGATTTATTTTTCTGATGAATTAAAAGAAGCGAATTGTTACAATGTAACCCCTGAGTCTGTATCTGAAGTTACAGATATTAAGATTTTTAAATTTAGTGATACTTGTGCATCTTTTGTTTTTATAGATAATGAAGTTTTTGGCATTTGTAATTCATTTGGTGGATATGGCTTTATTAATGCAGTTCCATGGGATTATGATAACGACGGAAATATAGATTTACTTGTGGCTTCTTCATGGGGGTCTGGGGTTCATCGTTCTGAAATTTCTGTTTTTAACACTAAAACAAAAAAGCCTATTGCTATTTACAACAATATGGATAGTTATCTTAATCCGTGTTCAAATTTATTTGTTACTGATGACTTTAAAGTATATTCTTGTAACGTTAATGGTAATAACTATGCTAATTTATCTGTTACGCCATATGATTTTATTGGTACAGTTTCAAATATTAATGGTGTTCCTGTGTTTGTTTCATCAAACGAGAAACTTCCTTCATTTTCCTATGATGATTTTTTTGAAAGGTACAAAGATGACGATTTAATAACTTCTGGATTTTTAAATACTGAAAAAGCTATTGTAACAAATATTGACCAGATAATTGAACTTGCAAAAAAAGAATGTACTGTTGAATATGATTCTGTTGTTGTTTCATATGACTCAAAAAATGAAATCTATTGTGTTAGTTTTAGTAAAAAAGATTATCTTGGTGGGAATCAAGAGATTTTAATTAATAAAGATGGCATTACTCAATTTATGTATTATGGAGAGTAATTTTTTGGCACCTGCATTTTTGCAGGTGCATTATTTTTAATATGAAAATTTTGACCTTTTATCCAAAGATTTTCTATTTTCAATTTTTGAACAATGTGTTATAATAATAACATAAATTTTACAAGGAGTTTTGTTATGAATATTGCTGTTGCTCAATCTGGTGGACCAACTTGTGCTATTAACGCTTCTCTTTTAGGTGTTTTTAAAGGTGCAATCCGTTCAGATAAAATAGATATTGTTTTCGGTTCTCTTAACGGTATTGAGGGGATTATTAACGATGATTTGATAATTCTTAATGATTATATTAAAACTTATCTTGATTTTGAAAAATTAAGACAAACTCCGTCAACAGTTTTAAATTCCTGTCGTTATAAATTACCAGAATATACAGAGGATGTTTCTGTATATGAAAAAATCGTGAAAAACTTAAAAGCACACGGTATTAGGGCTTTTTTCTACATTGGTGGCAACGACTCAATGGATACAGTAAACAAGCTTTCAAAGTATCTTACAGAAATTGGCAGTGATATTAAAGTTATTGGAATCCCAAAAACTATCGATAATGATTTGATGATAACTGACCATACACCAGGCTTTGGTTCTGCTGCAAAATATGTTGCGACAACCGTTCAAGAGATTGTTCGTGACTGTTCTGTTTATAGCATAAATTCTATTACTATTATTGAAATAATGGGTAGAGATACCGGTTGGCTCACAGCTGCGTCTGCAGTTCTTCGTGCTAATGGTGAAATTGCACCACACCTTATTTATTTGCCTGAGACTCATTTCTCTGTTCAGAATTTCATTAAGGATTTGAAGCGTGTTCAACAAAGTCGTAGGGCAGTAGTTGTTGCTGTATCAGAAGGTGTTACACTTGATGAAGAAGATATAAACTCAGAGTTCTATAATGAAACTAGTGATGAGTTTGGTCATAGATATTTGTCCGGTGTTGGTAAAACACTTGAAAATATTGTTCGTAAAGAAATTGGTTGCAAGGTTCGTTCAATTGAACTTAACGTTATGCAACGTTGTTCTTCGCACTTAAGCTCAAAAACAGATATTGAAGAGGCTGAGCAAATCGGTGTTATGGCTGTTGAAAGAGCTTTAAAAGGCGAGTCTGGTAAGGTTATGTACTTCAAACGTGTTTCAAATTCACCATATACAGTTGTTATTGATTCAATAGATGCAGCTGAAATTGCAAATAAGGTGAAATATTTTCCGCTTGGTTGGATTAATTCAAGTGGTAATAATGTTACAGATGAAGCTGTTGATTATATTTTACCACTTATTCAGGGTGAGCAAGATATTCACTACCTGAACGGAATGCCAATTCATTTTAAATTAGGAAATTAATTTATTTAAACCATGGGTTTTTTAACTCGTGGTTTTCTTGTTTTCAAATAAGTTAAGAAATGGTTACAATAGTGTCATTTAATTGACTTTCAAATAAAAAAATGTTATTATAAATAAGATATAATGTGCGAAATATGGGCAAGTGTGCTTGTATGTAAAAAATGCTTGATAGAGGTGATTTGACTTGAAATCCAATTCAGTTATTTTCTTTACAGAAAATGTTGATGCAAATGAAAATTTAATTAAGTTATATGAAGGTATTGCTACTGTTTCTGTTTGTGGTTATAATTCGCAAACATGGGATGATGTGGATTTATATGCCAAAAATATTGTTGCATTTGTTTTTGATGGTTTGCAAGAAACCAGAGAGATACCTTGGATTATTACAAAACTTTCTGAAGATGGTGTTTTTAATGAAGTACCAGTTATATTCACTTCAGATGCTTCTATGTATGCTTTTGAAGACAAAGGTTATCGTGCTTGTGCAATTGATTTGATTTCTTACCCTATCCGTCAAGATGTTTTTATAAGACGTTTTGAGAATCTTGTTGAGATTTATCATTTGAAAAAGCAAATGAATAAAATGTCAAGTATTCAGACAAAACGTATTTTGAATCAGGCAAATATGCTCAAAGAACAATCAAATAAAATGAATACAATGAACTTTGAGCTTGTTGAGCTTCTTGTTGCGGCAATTGAAAGTCGTGATATGGAATCTGGTCAGCATATAAAAAGAATTAAATATTTTACTAAAGCTCTTACAGATGTTGTTGTTAAGGAATGTCCGGAATATAATATTTCTGCTATACAGGCTGAATACATATTCCTTGCTTCATCAGTTCACGATATTGGTAAAATTGCAATACCTGATGCAATAATGTTAAAACCAGGTCGTCTCACAAAAGAAGAGTTTGAAATTATGAAAACACACACCACTCATGGTGCTGAGCTTCTCGATATGCTTGAAGAAATTGGTGATTCACAATATTCAAGATATTGTCGTGATATTGCGCTTTATCACCACGAAAGGTGGGATGGTAAGGGTTATCCAAAAGGATTAAAGGGTAATAATATTCCTATTTCTGCTCAGATTGTTTCTGTTGCTGACTGTTATGACGCCCTTACTAGTGATAGACCATATAAAAACGCACTTTCTCACGATGAAGCCGTTGAACTTATCATGACTGGCGCTTGCGGTACTTTTTCTGAACAATTACTTGAGTGCTTCAGAATTGCGTTACCAGAGTTTGAGCGTATTGAGAAAAACTTCAAAGCAGCCAGCAATGAAGAATGTAGTTCTTGTGATGCTACTAAAGCTAAATATACAACTGAATATCAGCTTTATGCTGAACATAACGAAGAAGTTGATTCTGATGCAGAACGTGCATTGAAAATTTCAATTTGCGAGGATAAATTACTTTCTGCTTACAATGTTATTTTTGAAGCAGATATCATAGAAAATGATTTTCAGGTTATACGTGGTTCGTGGTCACCACTTTTCCCGTTCTTACCTAAAAATATTTATGAAGCTTTTGCACAATGCCACAAAATATGTCATCCTGCTGATTCGGCAAGATTTTTACAGAATGTTTCTATGTCTGCATTCAAAGAACTTGTTAAATCAGGCGTAATGAAAACTCGTGTTGAATTCAGGGCAGTAAAAAAAGATACAGAATATGTTATCTTAGGTATTATTGCGTTTGAAGCTGATGAAAACGGCGAAATTACAAAAGTTTTCGGTGCATTTGATGCATATTTTGAAGATGAAATTGAAAAGGAAATCCAAAGAAGCTTTACTGTTTCGGATGGGCTTACTGGTGTTCCGCTTCAAAAGAAATTCTCAAAAGATGTTGACGATTTCCTTACTCTTATGCCAGATTCACAAAATGCTTTGATTTTCATTGATATTGATGAAATGGGCTTAATTAACAATATGTTTGGTTATGAATATGGTAATGCGTTTATAAAGGAAATTGCAAGAAAGCTTCGTGATTTTCAAGAGAAGCAGGATATTTATATCGGTAAAGCATCTGCTGATAAATTTTTGGTTTTCGTTAAAAATATTACAAAATTGAGAGAGCTTATTATTCTTATTGATAATCTTCATAAATCTTTAAGAAAAACTTATCATACACCAGCTGAAATGGGTATTTTTACAGTAACACTAGGTGTTGCAAAATATCCTCAGGATGGTAAGAATTTTAAAGAATTGTTCAATAATGCTGAATTCGCTTGTAAGGCTGCAAAGCTCAACAAACGAAGCACTTATGCATTCTTTAATCCATCTATGAAAGATTTTTCACAAATTTCTTCTGAAATAAAAGAATTAGAAGAATCCTTTAATTCTGATGGTGCTCAAAAATTCTTCCCTGTAGTAAGTAAGAAAACAGGCAAGTTAATCTGCTATGACTATAATCCTTTTGCTGGTTCGTTAAGCAAGATTGCTTTTACATCTGATTTGTATCATGCAATCAATAATTCAGATGCAAATGTTAAAAACTTTAGTCTTTTAGCAATTAAAAATCTTTTACTTACACTTATTGAAAAGCGTGATAACGGTGAAGCAATTCCACCTATATCAATTTATACACTTTTAGTTCCGGATGATGTTTTGACACTTGTGCAGAATCTCAATGATTTTGTTGCACAGAATGATTGTAAAGGAATTGATTTAACTATTAATGTTCCACAGGATTTCCTCGAAAATACTGACATAAGGCACCTTAATTCATTTGCATCATTCTTGAAAAAAATTGGATTCTCTCTTGGTGTTTATTTAGTAGGTGAGAGGTATGTTCATAATTCTTGCTTTACACGTGGAGTATTTAGAAGAATTGTTATGGCACCAACATTCCTTGATACTGCTTTAACTTCAACTGAATCAGCAAGCTACGCTGCATTGACTCTTAACAACCTTAAATCTGTTTCTGATTTTATTTCAATTCCATTGAGTGTTACTGATGCAGATGCAGAGCACTTCTTTAATTGTGATTCAACTGATTTTACACATACTTTAGAGCCTGTTGATGATATCAGTGGTATGCTAAACGATTTTAAATCACGCGAGACTTTTGCAGAAGCTAAATCTAATGAAAGTCAATTCATAACAAGCATAAATCCTGCAATGTTTTTACACGATTTTGTTAATTCGTCTATTGTATTAGTTGCCTTTGATCCTGTGAGCGGTAAAATTCAAATTTCTGAAAACGCTGATGAAATTTTCGGTTTTGATGTAAAAACAAGCTTTGGCAATTCTTCTCTTGATTTTGTTAAAAAATTCTTGCATGAAGATGATTTTGAACCGTTTATGTTGGCAGTTTCTTCTGCTAAAGAAACAATGAAGCCAAGTATTTGTACAGTGAAATGTGTTTCTGGCCAAGAATTAAATGAATATAAGGAATTTACTATCTCAATTCAGTGTATTCTCAATCATTTAGGTCAACCAACACGCTTCCAATGTATTCTTATCCCAATTAATTGAATTCTTTTCTTATAGTTTCAATTACTCTTTTTTCAATTCTTGAAACATAAGAACGTGATATATTTAATTCTTTTGCGACTTCTCTTTGTGTTTTTGGGATACTTCCATCTAAACCATATCGCATAATAATTATTTTTCTGTCACGTTTACATTCAATACTATTAATGATTTCTATTGATTTTTTTAATTTGTTTTTGTAGTCGATATCATCAATAATAGTGTCATCCACTGCAATTATGTCTATTAATGTCAATGGATTTCCTTCGTTGTCAACATCAATAGGTTCATTAAAGGATATTTCTTGAGTTGTCTTTTTTATATTTCTGAAATACATTAGAATCTCGTTTTCTATACACCTTGAAACATAGGTTGCAAGTTTTGTTCCTTTTTCAGGTTTAAAACTGTTTATACCTTTGATTAAGCCTATTGTACCAATAGAAATTAAATCATCTTGATCGCTGTAAGTTGAATAATATTTCTTTATTATGTGTGCTACAAGCCTCAGGTTATGTTTAATAAGCTTATCTTTGGCGTTAGCGTCGCCCTGTGACATCTTTTCGATTGCTTCCTGTTCCTCTTTTTTAGAGAGCGGAGGTGGAAAAGAATCAGCATTTGTCACATGCAGAACAAATACAAGCAAATTGCTGAATAAAGTGAAAATATCCATAAAAACACTCCTTTGTATTTAAGATATATTCATTTTCTTTCTGTGCTTTGCCAGTCCAATATAAAAGAGTGATTATATGTCAAAAATTGAACAATTTAAATTGACAATACGTTTCTCGTCAACTTTTATACTTTGTGCCGTTTTATCATTTGTTTATTATTTAGTTTGGAACAATGTATATAACCCGGAATTTGAAAATATGTTCAGAAACCAAGGTAAAATGTTCTTAGTAGCAGTTTATTTTTTAGTTTTATTGGTTTCAAGTATTGCTTTGGGTGCGTCTAAAGTTGATAAGTTCAGAAAAAGTGAGATAATTTTTTATCAGATGCTTGCCGTAATATTTGCAAACTGCATTGCATATGCTCAGATTTGTTTGCTTGAAGCAGTTTTAGCTAATGTTTTCGGTATGCTTTATATTCTTCTCATTCAGACAGTTGTTATAGTTGCCTGGACGCTCATTGCAACCGAAATTATAAGACGATTGAATCCACCTGAAGAAATGATTATAATTTATGGTAGCCATTTAGCAACTGAAATTGTTTACAAAATGAGTGAAATGGAAGAAAGATATAAAATCGTTGAATCTATTAATGTTGATTCTGGTTTTGACGAAATTGTAGAAAAAATCAGTAAATTCAAGAGTGTCATCATCTGCGATGTTCCAGCACGTATGCGTAATGATGTTTTAAAGCATTGTTATCAAGAGAATAAAAGTATTTACATTGTACCTAAAATTTCAGATATTATTATCAGAAACTCTTCTGAAATTACTTACTTCGATTCTCCGATAATACACGCTCATTCTCAAGGGTTGACAATTGAACAAAGGGCAGTAAAACGTCTTATGGATATAGTTTTGTCTCTTGTGGCATTTATTTTGTTTTCACCATTGTTTTTAATTATTTCAATCGCAATTAAGCTTTATGATGGTGGTCCGGTTTTTTATAAACAAGCCAGAGCAACAAAAGATATGCGTGTGTTTGATATTTTAAAATTTCGTAGTATGATTGTTGATGCCGAAAAAGATGGTCCACAGCCTGCTACAAGTAATGACTCGCGTATTACTCCTGTTGGGAAGGTTATAAGAGCGTTACGTGTGGATGAGTTACCGCAGATTTTAAATATTTTGAAAGGTGATATGTCTATTGTTGGTCCGAGGCCAGAGCGCATTGAACATGTTGAAAAATATTCAAAACAAATTCCAGAGTTTGCATGTAGGTATAAAGTCAGGGGAGGCTTAACAGGCTACGCTCAGGTTTTTGGTAAATATAACACATCTGCTTATAATAAGCTGAAAATGGATTTAATGTATATCCAGAGATATTCTCTTGCGTTAGATATTAAGTTAATTATAATGACAGTAAAGATTTTGTTTAAAAAAGATAGTACAGAGGGTTTTAAAGAAAAAAAAGGGAAGAGTGCTGATAAATAATGTTGTATTATATGATAATGGCTGGTGGAATTGGTTCGAGAATGAATTCACCAGAATTGCCAAAGCAATATCTTAAAGTACAGAATGAACCAATAATTGTTAAAACAATCAGGAATTTTGAAGATTTTGGGTCCTTTACGGCAGGGGTTGTATGTTGTCCTATCGATTGGATAGAATATACAAAAGCTATGCTTCTGGAATATGGTATTACATCAAAATCAATTACTGTTATTTCTGGTGGTAAAAATCGTAATTGTTCTGTAAAAAATGGTTGTAGATTTTTAAGTGAAAATTATAATATAACTGATGAAGATGTTATTTTAACTCATGATGCAGTCAGACCTTTTATTAATTCAAGAATTATTAAAGAAAATATTTCTGCAGTTAATGAGTTTGGGGTTGCAAATACAGTAATGCCTGTTTATGATTCAATTATTCGTTCAGAGGATTCAACATTCTTAACGAATTGTGTAAAAAGAGATGATATTTACAGGGTGCAAACTCCACAATCCTTTAAATTCAAAGAATTAGAAAGGGTTATTAATTCATTGACAGATGAAGAGTTAGAAAAATATACTGATGTTGCTTCAATTTTTCATAATAAGGGTTATGAAGTTAAACTTGTAAAAGGTTCAGATAATAATATCAAGATTACAACGCCATTTGATTTGGCTGTTGCACAAGCTATAATTGCAAATAGTAATTGATATTAAATCAATTTTAACTATACATTATTTCTTATGGTTTTATAGGAGGCGAGTCCTTTATGGCAATCAATAATGGTAAGGGGTCTGGTAAAAAACCAAATTTTAATGGTATTAAACGTTCCCCAAAAGCGCAGAAAAGTAGTCGTAAACCAATGAATCCTACGCTAAAAAAGGTTCTTACGGCTTTTTGTATCGTTTGCGCGATAGGAATTATTTGTGCTACTGTTGCTTGTGTGTATGTTTTTGACTACGCTCATGACTATATTTATGGTCCAAAGGTTATTAATCTTGAAGAATACAGAGCAAACCAACAACAGACAAGTATTATTTATGGTTACGATGAAAACAATGAAGAGGTTGAGCTTCTTCGTCTTCATGGTGCACAAAACCGTGTTTGGATTGATTATGAAGATATTCCAAAAGATATGGTTAATGCTTTTCGCGATCTTGAAGATAAGCGTTTCTATGAACATAGCGGTGTTGACTGGGTAAGAACAATTTTTGGTGTTGTTAAGAGTAAATTTGACCATGGTGGTTCAACAATAACCCAACAATTAATTAAAAACCTTACTGGTGAGAATAACCGTGATATTTCACGTAAATTCTACGAGATTTTAAACGCTTTGAATATGGAACGCTTTTATAAAAAGGACGTAATTATGGAAGCGTATCTTAATACAATTTACCTTGGCAATGGTTGTTATGGTATAAAAACCGCTGCTGAAGAGTATTTTGGCAAAGATGTCGAGGATTTAAATGTTGCAGAGTGTGCAAGTATTGCAGCTATCACAAAAGCACCGGCAACCTATGACCCATTTACAAATCTTGATGCTCATATTGAAAGACAACAGGACTGTCTTTATATGATGTATGAAAATGGCACATTGACAGAAAAAGAATACAAAAAAGCTGAAAAATATAAATTAGTATTTACAAACAGTGAAGATTATAAAGGTAGTCAGGTTTCAAAGGATGACGAAGAAAAAGAATATACTGAAGAAGAGATTGATAAGATTAATAATAAATTATCTGATTCAGAAAAGTCATCATATTATGTTGATTACGTTATTGATAAGGTTATTGCAGACCTTCAGGAAGAATATGATTTAACTTATAATGAAGCTTGGCGTAAAGTTTTCTTTGGTGGTCTTCGTATTTATACTGCTATTGATTTAAAAGCACAAGAAGCAGCAGAATATGTATTCGAAAATCGAGTAACATTCCCTGAAGAAAAGAATACGAAAGAAAATCCAGCGGTTCAATCGGCTATGACTATTATGGATTATAGTGGTAGAGTTGTGGCTATGGTTGGTGGCGCTGGACCAAAGAAAGATTTCCGTGGTCTTAACAGAGCCTGGGATTCACCGCGTCAGCCTGGTTCTTCTATAAAGCCAATTTCTGTTTATACTCCTGCTATAGAAAATAATTTTGTAACATGGTCAACAATGGTTCAGAACTATGGTCTTAAACAAGGTTCAGAGAGATATCCAAAGAACTATGGCGGTTCTTATGGTGATGCAACATCTTTTGTTACAGTTCAATATGCTTTGCAGGTTTCATACAATACAGTTCCAGCTCAACTTTTAAATAGAATGAGTATGTCATCGTGTGTTGATTTCTTATCCGACGATTTAAAGCTCAAACACCTTGTTACTGATAAGAATGACAGATACTATGATGGTAATATTTCGTCACTCGGTACTGGTGGTATGAGATATGGTACAACCACTCTTGAAATGAGTGCGGCTTATGCTATCTTTGGTAATAATGGTTATTATTTTGAACCATATTGTTACTATAAAGTCACTAATAATGATGGTACTGAAACATTGCTTACTGATGGCGATGCAAAGGGAAAACAAGTTATTTCTGAAAGCACAGCAGGTGTTATGAAAAACTTGCTCAGAACTGTTTCAACATCAGGTACAGGTGCTGGTTATGGTGTAAGTGGATTTGATAACTTCTCAAAAACTGGTACTACTTCTGATGATAAAGACCGTTGGTATGTAGCTGGTACACCTTATTATGTTGCTGCTGTTTGGTATGGATATGATAAACCAAAAGAAATCACTAATACTTCAGGTAACCCTGCAGGTAAAATATATCGTGAAGTTATGAAAGCGATTCATAAGGATTTACCATCTAAATCTTTCCCAGTATCTAGTGGTGTTGTTTCACGAGAATACTGTAAAATTTCAGGCGATTTAGCATCACCTACCTGCACACAGAAAGCAACTGGTTATTACAGAACTTCAAATATTCCGTCTATGTGTCAGAACTGTGCAATGATTCACGCAATTGGTTCAGAAATTCCAGATGAAGCAACAACTTCTCAACTTACAACAACAGAACCAAGTACTGTTGCACCAGTAATTCCACCAGAGGTTGTAGTTCCGCCAACAGAGCCATTGCCACCTGTTGAAACTCCTCCAGTTTCTGAAAATATGCCTGTTGAGTCTACTCCACCACCAATAGAAGATACAACACCGGTGGTTCCACCAGTACAATAAAATTAAATTATAAGCCGAAAAGTGAGTTTCTCTTTTCGGCTTTTGGAGTTAAAATATGATAATTTTATCAGTTGATTATGGCGATAAACGAACAGGTATTGCAATTTGTGATAAATTTGAAATGCTAGCATCACCTGTATGTGTTATTACAGAGTGGAATATTGATTCGTTGGCAAATAAAATAATTGATATTGCTAACGAAAAAAAAGCAGAAGAAATAGTTGTTGGGCTTCCTAAAAACATGGATGGTAGTGAGGGCTTCAGAGCGGATGCTTGTAAAGATTTAGGTGAGAAGCTTAGGAGCTTAACTGAAATTCCGGTGAAATTTTGGGATGAACGTCTAACAACAGTTTCAGCACATAAAATTCTTAGTGAAAATAATGTTCGTGGTAAAAAACGAAAAGCAGTTGTTGATGCGGTCGCTGCAGATATTATTTTGCAGGATTACATAGATTTTAGAAAAAACAAATAGGGGATTTAACTATGAAAATGATTAAAAATGGTGTTTATCCAACAATGATTACACCTTTTACAGATGATAATAAAATTGATTACAATGGAGTTCTTGAGCTTTTAGATTGGTATAAATTCCGTGGTGTAGATGGAATTTTTGCTATTTGTCAAAGCAGTGAAATTTTTTATTTATCTTTTGAAGAAAGATTAGAACTTTTAAAATTTATTATGGCAAATAAGCCAGAGGGAATGGATATTGTTGCTTCTGGTCATGTTGCAGACGATTTAGAAACACAAATTAAAGAAGCAAAAGCTTTTATTGAAACGGGTATTGATGCTTATGTTTTTATTTCTAATCGTTTTGCTAAAGCTGATGAAAGTGATGATGTTTTATTTGAAAATATGAAATATGTTGCAGACGCTTTGCTTGATATTCCTTTTGGTGTTTATGAGTGTCCATATCCATATAAACGTGTACTTACACCAGAACTTTTAAAGAAAATGGCGGATGATGGTCGCTTCCAGTTCTTAAAAGATACTTGTTGTGATACAGAAATGTTAAAAGCAAAGCACGAAGCTGTAAAGGGTAGTAACCTTAAAATTTTTAATGCTAACGCTGCTACATTCTTACAGAGTTTAAGAATGGGTTGTAGTGGTTATTCTGGTGTTATGGCAAACTTCCACCCAGAACTTTACAGTCAGCTTATAAAAGCTTTTAATGATGGTGATATGGCATTAGCTGAAAAATTGCAGAATATTGTTGGATATATGTCAGTAACAGAATGCCAGTGCTATCCTGTTAATGCAAAGTATTACTTAAGTCTTGAAGGTCTTGGGATTGGTATTCATACCAGAACAAGGAATCCTGCTGAATTATCAGAAACAAGAAAACTTGAAATTGTTCAGATGTTTGAGCTTACAAATGAAATAAAAAGCACAATTTTGAAATGAAAATTACCAATAATTTTTTATAAAAACTACAATAATTTTTTTATGAAAAATTATTGACACTCAAAATGATGGTGGTATAATAAATTGTCAAAGTTTTTTATAAACTATGTTAATTCTACCGAATGAAAGGTGAAGAAAATGGAAAGAAAAGTTGGTACTGTTTCTAGAGGTATTCGTTGCCCAATTATAAGAGAAGGCGATAACCTTGCAAAAATCGTTTCTGACAGCGTGCTTGAAGCAGCAGAAAGTGAAGGCTTCAGCCTTCGTGACAGAGATGTTATTTCTGTTACTGAGTCAATAGTTGCAAGAAGTCAGGGTAACTATGCTTCAGTTGAAGCAATTGCAAAGGATGTTAAAGCAAAGTTAGGTGGAGAAACAATTGGCGTTATTTTCCCAATTCTTTCAAGAAACCGTTTTGCAATTTGTCTTAAAGGTATTGCTATGGGTGCTAAGAAAATAGTTCTTATGTTAAGCTACCCAAGTGATGAAGTTGGTAACTGCCTTGTTTCTTTAGATAAAATTGATGAAGCTGGCATTAACCCATACAGCGATGTATTAACCCTTGAAAAATACCGTGAACTTTTCGGTGAAAACAAACACGAATTTACAGGTGTTGACTACGTTGATTATTATTCACAAATTATTCGTGATGCTGGTGCAGATGTAGAGGTTATCTTTGCTAATCAACCAACAACAATTCTTAAATATACAGACTGTGTTCTCAACTGTGATATTCACACAAGAGCAAGAACTAAGAGAATTCTTCTTAAAAACGGCGCAAAAGTTGTTTGCGGTCTTGATGATATTCTTAACAGCTCTGTTGATGGTAGCGGTTGTAACGAAAAATATGGTCTTTTAGGCTCAAATAAATCTACAGAAGATACAATTAAGCTCTTCCCAAGAGAATGTAAAGATTTCGTTCTTGAAATACAGAAACTCATTTTAGATGCAACTGGTAAGCACGTTGAAGTTATGGTTTACGGTGATGGTGCATTTAAAGACCCACAAGGTAAAATCTGGGAACTTGCAGACCCTTGTGTTTCACCGGCATTTACTGACGGCTTAGTTGGTACACCAAATGAATTAAAGCTCAAATATCTTGCAGATAATGACTTTAAAGATTTAAGTGGTGAAGAACTTAAAAAAGCTATTTCAGAAAGCATTAAAGCTAAGAGTGATAACCTTGTTGGTAATATGGCTTCTCAGGGTACTACCCCAAGACAGTTAACAGACCTTATTGGTTCACTCTGCGACTTAACAAGTGGTTCAGGCGACAAAGGTACTCCTGTTGTTCTTGTTCAGGGTTATTTTGATAACTATACAAACTGATAAATAAATTTCAGTTTTTCGTATAATATATTTACAACGGAGGCAAAATTATGGAAATGTTAAAAAGACCTGATGATATGCAAAGAATCACCACAAAAGAACTTGCGAATGCTTTTATTGATGAACAAGTAAAAAAGGTGCAAGAACAAGTTGGTGACAAGAAAGTTTTACTCGCACTTTCAGGTGGTGTTGACTCTTCTGTTGTTGCAGCACTTCTTATTAAAGCTATTGGCAAACAATTAGTTTGTGTTCACGTTAACCATGGTCTTATGAGAAAAGGCGAAAGTGAACAGGTTATTGAAGTTTTCGGCAAACAGCTTGATGCAAACTTGATTTATATTGATGCTACTGACAGATTTTTAGATAAATTAGCTGGTGTTTCTGAACCAGAAAAGAAAAGAAAAATAATCGGTGGCGAATTCATTGAAGTATTCAATGAAGAAGCAAAAAAATTAGAAGGTATTTCTTTCCTTGCTCAAGGTACAATTTACCCTGATATTCTTGAAAGTGATGGCGTTAAAGCTCACCACAATGTAGGTGGTCTTCCTGAAGATATGAAAATGGAGCTTGTTGAGCCTGTTGCCCTTCTCTTTAAAGATGAAGTTCGTGTTGTAGGTTCTGCACTTGGTCTTCCAGATGAAATGGTTTATCGTCAACCGTTCCCAGGCCCGGGTCTCGGTGTTCGTTGCCTTGGTGCTATTACTCGTGACAGACTTCACGCTCTTCGCGAAGCAGATGCAATTCTCCGTGAAGAATTTGATAAAAACGGTCTTGCTGGTAAGGTTTGGCAGTATTTTATTGCTGTTCCTGATGTTAAGAGCGTTGGTGTTAAAGATTCAAAACGTTACGAGGGTTGGCCAGCAATCATCCGCGCAGTTAATACAACTGATGCTATGAGCGCTACAATCGAAGAAATCCCTTACGCAGTTCTTCATAAAATTACAGATAGAATTACTCACGAGGTAGACGGTATCAACCGTGTACTTTATGACCTTACTCCAAAGCCAATAGGCACCATCGAGTGGGAATAAGGCTTTTGCGAAAGTGATTTTAATAAAATCAAAAACTGATAATTCACCTTAATGATGAGTTATCAGTTTTTTAAAATAGGAGATAAAATGCAAACTTTAAACTTCAAACGCACAAAGCTTGCGTGCTACACAGCATATTTTACAATGTCATCAATATTCTGTGTACCACCGTTATTATTTATGACATTTCATAATTTATATAATATTTCGTACACACTTTTAGGAACACTTGTTTTAACTAATTTTTGTACTCAGATGTTAGTTGATTTAGTTTTTACAATCTTTTCAAAGAAGTTTAACGTCAAAAAGGTAGTAAGAGTAATGCCTTGTATCACTTCTTTAGGACTTTTTATTTATGCTTTAGTTCCTACTTTTTTTCCGAAGTATGCATATATAGGTTTAGTTATTGGTACAATAATTTTTTCTGTATCTGCAGGTCTTTCTGAGGTTCTTTTGAGTCCTGTTATTGCGGCAATTCCGTCAGATAATCCACAAAAAGATATGAGTATGCTTCATTCTCTTTACGCTTTTGGATTTTTTACGATGGTAGTAATAAGCACGTTGTTCTTAAAAATCTTTGGTAATGAAAATTGGTCTTACCTCGTATTGTTAATTGGCACATTACCGCTTACTGCGGCAGTAATGTTTAAGATTTCACCATTCCCCGATATGAGTGAAGAAGCATCCAAAGAAAGAAATAAAGGAAAAAATAAAAACAGAGCTATCGGTCTTGCACTTTGCGTTGGTTCCATCTTTTTAGGTAGCTGTGCTGAAAATACAATGTCCAACTGGATTTCTACATATATGGAAAATGCTCTTAATATTGATAAAGCATTAGGTGACATTTTGGGTATGGCAATGTTTGCCATTCTTTTAGGTGTTACAAGAATTTCTTACGCCAAGTATGGTAAAAATATCTCAAAGTTTTTACTAATCAGTATGATTTGTGCTGCTGTTTGTTATTTAACAGTAAGTTTCTCAAACAACACAATTTTAAGCTTTATTGGTTGTGTTTTAACAGGTGTTTTTACAGCGATGCTCTGGCCTGGTACTCTCATTCTTATGGAAGAAAAGGTGAAAGGGGTAGGAGTTGCCGCATACGCTTTAATGGCTTCTGCTGGCGATTTTGGAGCATCTTTAGCACCACAGCTTATGGGTATTGTTGTTGATAATATATCAGTAAGTGAGTTTGCTATAAATATGAGTAGTTCTTTAAATCTCAGTCCTGAGCAAATCGGTTTAAAGGTTGGTATGTTGATTACTTCAGTTTTCCCGATTCTTGGTTCAATTTTGATTGTGTTTATTATCAGATACTTCAAAAAAGAAAATTCGCAGGTGAAATAAATGATAAATATAACTTTTGATGAATTTAATAAACTTGAGTTTAATTTGTACGACAAAAACCCGATAATAAAGAATCCGTTAAATAGCTTTGTTATTGCAGACCCAAGTGTTATAACACCAGATGTTTCACACGACAATAAATTTCATTTGTTTTGTCACACGTTTTTTGGTGTTTATATGTACTCAAGTGATGATGGTATAAGCTTTAAAAAGGTTAAAAAGATTACTAACAATGCAATGCGACCAAATATTAATTATATTGATGGTACATATTATTTGTTTTTCGAAAGGACAAGGTCACCGATTGCAAATCTTTTTTCACTTGTTGGTTTAAAATGGAAGTCAGAGATTTATTGCACAGAATCAACTGATTTAAAAAAATGGTGTATTTCATATCCTGTTATTACCAAATCAAGAGATTATCAGGAAGATGACAGGGGATTGGCGATTTCAAATCCATTTCTTTTAAAAGTTAATGAAAAATTCAGACTTTATTACTCTTGTGGTCAGACGTTTATAAAGGATTGTGGCTTTTGTGAACCAACTCACATAAGCTTTGCTGAAAGTGACAGTGTAAATAAAGATTATGTTTCTTTAGAAAAACCTATTATAAGTCCAGATGAAAATTCTAAATATCTGAATCTTTGTTCTGGATGCTTAAAAGTTTATAAACTTAAAGATTGCTATATCGGTCTTCAGAATGGATTGTTTCAAGAAAATGGAAAAAGCCACTCTGCAATTATGCTTTTAAAATCAGATGATGGCATCAATTTCCAGTTTGTTAAACCTTTCTTAGTTCCTCAGAAGTGTGGGGATAGTAACTGGATGGCTCAATACGTTTACGCTTGCTGTCTTACAAAACACGGAAATATATTTAGATTATATTTTAATGCACGTAATGTTTCGAATAATTTGTTGGGAAGAGAGTCTATCGGTGTTTTTGAAGCTGAAATTTAGTAGCAATTCTCTTGACAATTAAATATAGTGGTAGTATAATACAAAACATAATATTAAACCATTGAAGCGGAGATAACGGCAATTATGCCTTCACAGAGAGCCTGCGTAGCTGAAAATCAGGTAAGAAACAAGTTGTCAAATGGACCGCGGAGGGTGCAGTCAAATGTGTTTTACACAGAGTATTCTGCAACGATTGATGAGCGTTAATCATCTGGGGTATGATAGTACTCTGAAAGTGCATAGTTTTTCTATGAAATCAAGGTGGCACCGCGGATTTTATAATTCGTCCTTGACAGTTAATTTAATTCTGTCAAGGGCTTTTTTATTTCCTTGACTAAAGGAGAAAAATATGTTATTAACAAAACGATGGCGTGGCTCAAGATAATTCATATAAATATTTTATCTTGGAGGATTTAGTTATGATTTTAAATAATATTGATTTTGAAACTTATTTTAAACATTATCCCAATAATGAAGGCTTTTTTGGAAAATATGGTGGTGCTTATGTTTCACCAGAATTAAAAAAAGCTATGGAAGAAATTACTGAAGCATATTTTACAATTTGCAAATCCAGCAAATTTATAAGTGAGCTTCGTAGAATTCGTCACGATTTTCAAGGCAGACCAACACCAATTTCTCATTTAGAGAGACTTTCTGAGAGTCTTGGTAATGTTCAGCTTTATGTAAAAAGAGAAGATTTAAACCATACCGGTGCCCACAAATTAAATCACTGTATGGGTGAGGCACTTTTAGCAAAATATATGGGCAAGAAAAAAGTTATTGCTGAAACAGGGGCTGGTCAACACGGTGTTGCACTAGCTACAGCGGCGGCTTATTTTGGTCTTGAGTGTGACATTTATATGGGTGCAGTTGATATTAAAAAACAAGCACCAAATGTTGCAAGAATGAAGATTTTAGGTGCTAACGTTATTGAAGTAACAGAAGGCTTACAAACACTTAAAGAAGCAGTTGACGCAGCATTTAACGCTTATATGAATGAATATAATGATGCTATCTATTGCATTGGTTCTGTTTTGGGTCCTCATCCATTCCCATTAATGGTTCGTGACTTTCAGAGCGTTATTGGCGTTGAAGCAAGAGAGCAATTTATTGGTATGACTGGTGAATTACCAGATGCAGTTGTTGCTTGTGTTGGTGGTGGCTCTAACGCTATGGGTATTTTTTCAGGCTTCTTAAACGACCCTGTAGAGATTTATGGTATTGAGCCTTTAGGCAGAGGTACTACTTTAGGGGACCATGCAGCTAGTCTTAAATATGGTTCAGAAGGCATCATGCACGGATTTAATAGCATTATGTTAAAGGATGAAAACGGTGAACCAGCGCCTGTTTATTCTATTGCAAGTGGTCTTGATTATCCGTCATCTGGTCCTGAACACGCTTTCTTACAAGAAGTTGGCAGAATTAAATATGATGTAGTTAATGATGAGGAAACACTTGATGCATTCTTTACACTTTCAAGACTTGAAGGTATTATTCCGGCTATTGAAAGTGCTCACGCTGTTGCTTATGGTATGAAGCTTGCGAAAGAAATGGGCAGAGGGTCGGTTCTTATAAATCTTTCTGGTCGTGGTGACAAAGATATGGATTATATTATCGAAAAATATGGAATAAGATAATGTTAAATAATATTATTTATTTTATTATAACTCTTCTGGCAACTACAGTTTGTTCTCTTACTGGTATGGGTGGAGGAGTTATAATAAAACCAATTATGGATGTTATTGGCGATTTTGATGTTCATGCAATAAGTATTATTTGTTCAATAACTGTTTTTTCAATGGCTTTAGTTTCTATCGTGAAGCACATTAAATCTAAAACAAAAATCCCTTTCAACATTGCATTGCCTTTAGCAATTGGTTCTGTTTTTGGTGGCATTTCTGGTGAAAGGATTTTTAGTTTATTTGTTCATTTTTTTGATGCGGATGAATTTATTAAAATTATTCAGAACATAATACTTACAATTTTGATTTTGTGGGTATTTATTTATATGAACAATAAAAATAAATTAGGAAGTAAAGAGTTAAAAGGTATTTTTCCTGCTCTTATTGTTGGTTTGTTTTTAGGATTATGTTCTGCTTTCTTAGGCATTGGTGGTGGGCCGATAAATGTTACAGTTATTGTTTATCTTTTCTCTTTGCCAACCAAAACAGCAACTATTTGTTCTTTGATTACAATTCTTCTTTCACAAATTTCAAAGCTTACTACTGTTGCTGTTACAAGTGGATTTTCAGATTTGGATTTTTCTGTTGTGATTATTATGATAACAGCTGCAACCATTGGTGGTTTTCTTGGAGCGTATTTTAATAAGAAGTTATCCGACAAAACTGTTGAAAAAGCGTTTAATTGTATTGTTGTGGTTGTGCTGGTTTTAACTGTTTTAAACATTATCAATAATTTAGATATTGAAATTTTCAAAAGTTTATGATATTATTTTAAATGTTGATTAGCTGCCACCGGGTAGTGAATGTTTTAAAATTAAGCATTCGTTTATACATCGTTAGGTCTTTGAAGATGTATATAACGGGTGCTTTTTTTGAATGATTTTTTAGTTTTTAGAAAGGGATTTTTTGTTTTGAAAGTAAAAAAACTGTTTAATTATTTTAATTTGACAGAAAAGCTTATCTGGTCAATTTCTGTTTTAGTAATCGTTGTTTCTTTTTTTGTATTTGAAAATGATGGTTTTCTAACACTTGTTGCATCACTGGTTGGTGTTACTGCTTTAATTTTTTGTGCAAAAGGAAATCCGATTGGTCAGTTTTTGATGATAATTTTTGCTATTATTTATTCGATAATTTCTTTTTCGTTTCAATATTATGGTGAAATGATAACTTATCTCGGAATGTCACTCCCAATGGCAGCTTTTTCGCTTTTTACTTGGCTTAAAAACCCATTTAATGGAAAAAAATCAGAAGTTGCTGTTAATAAAATTACCTTTAAAGAAATCATTTTTATGAGTGCCTTAACCTTAATTGTAACTATTGTTTTTTATTTTATTTTAAAATATTTTAATACTGCAAATTTAATACCTAGTACTTTTTCTGTTTCAACTAGCTTTTTGGCTGCTTATTTAACCTTCAGAAGAAGCCCATATTATGCATTGGCTTATGCCTCAAATGATGTTATTCTTATAATTTTATGGATTTTAGCTTCTTTTAAGGATGTTTCTTACATCTCTGTTATTATTTGTTTTGTTGTTTTTTTAGTGAACGATTTATATGGTTTTATTAGTTGGCTTAGAATGATGAAAAGGCAAGAAAAAGCAATAAAAGACCTACTTCAATATTGACATATTACCCCGATAGAAATATAATTATTAAGTAATTATTTTCTTAGTCGGGGTGATTTTTTGTTGTATATCGGTATTGATTTAGGTACTTCTGCAACTAAATTCCTATTGGTTGATGAAAGTGGCAAGATTTTGAATTCTATTTCAAAAGAATATTCTGTAATTTATCCAAAATCAGGTTGGTCTGAGCAAGACCCTAACGAGTGGTGGAATGCAGTTAAAACAGGTGTTCCTGAGCTTTTAAAGGGCTTTGACGGTGCTAGTGTAAAGGGGATTGGTGTAGCAGGTCAAATGCATGGACTTGTAGTTTTAGATAACAGTGATAATGTAATACGTAATGTTATTCTCTGGAATGATGGCAGAACATGGAAAGAGACTGACTTCTTAAACACAGAGATTGGCAAAGATAAATTATCAGAAAATACAGCAAATATCGCTTTTGCAGGTTTTACTGCACCTAAATTACTTTGGATGAGAGAAAATGAACCTGAAAATTTTAAAAGAATAAGCAAAATTATGCTCCCTAAAGATTTTATTAACTATAAATTAACTGGAGTTCATGCTTGTGATTATTCTGATGCTTCCGGTATGCTTTTACTTGATGTAAAAAATAAATGTTGGTCGCAAGAAATGCTTGAAATTTGTGGAATTAATAATGAGCAGATGCCAAAGCTTTTTGAAAGCTTTGAAGTAATCGGTAATGTGAAAAAAGATGTTGCAGATTTGCTGGGAATAAACTCTGCTAAAGTTGTTGCTGGTGCTGGTGACAATGCTGCTGCAGCTATTGGTACTAGTACTCTTGGTAATGGCAAATGTAATATTTCTCTCGGTACTTCTGGTACAGTTTTTATTTCTTCTGATAAATTTGGTGTAGATAAAAATAATGCTTTACACTCTTTCTGTCATGCAGATGCTGGGTTTCATTTGATGGGCTGTATTCTTTCTGCAGCATCATGTCATAAATGGATTTGCGATAAAATTTTTAAAGAAACAGATTATAGTAAATTAGAACAAGAAATTGATGCCTCGCTTTTAGGCAAAAACGAATTATTTTTCTTGCCATATTTAATGGGTGAGAGAAGTCCAATAAACGATACAGATGCTACCGGATTGTTTATTGGCTTAAGACCTGATACAACTCGTTCACAAATGCTTTTAGCAGTTTTAGAAGGTGTTTCTTTTGCTATTCGTGATAATATTGAGGTTGCAAAATCAATAGGTATTGATGTAAAAACAAGCTACATTTGTGGTGGCGGTGCTAAAAGTAAGTTGTGGCGTAAGCTTCTAAGCAATATTCTTAATATTGAATTACAAATTCCCAATGCCGAAGAAGGACCTGGTTACGGCTCTGCAATGCTTTCAATGGTTGGTGCAGGTGAATTTAATTCTGTAACTGAATGTGCTGCAAAGCTTCTTTCTGTAAAAGAAAAAATTTTACCAGAAAAAGAACTTGTAAATCTATATGAAGCAAGATATAATAAATTCAAGCAGATTTATCCTGCAGTTAAAGAACTTTATAAATCTATTAAGGAGTAATAATAATGAACGAAATTTTTCTGACCGCTATGGAAATTTCTGCGGCAACATCCATAATTATACTTTTGATTGCTCTCCTTTCAAAAATAATCGATAAAAAGTTCATTTCCGGCTGGAAATACTGGATCTGGCTTCTTATTGCGCTTCGGCTTATTGTTCCCTTCAACCCCGAAACGGAACTTTTTCAGCAAAAAGTGAAAGTCGAAGTACCAAACGTAACAATCTATTCTCCGGAAGCAGATTTGAGCACCGAACCGCAAATTATAATTCCTGAGCAAAACCCCGGTGCTCAAGGTTCCGAAATCCCCGGGGACAAGGTCATAAAACCAAGCAAAATAGAAGATGAAAGCAGAGAAAAAACAAGTCTTCTTGATGTTCTTGCTTTTGTCTGGGTTTCCGGAGCGGCAGTAATGTTCCTTTGGAACGTCGGAGCATATCTCCTTTTCAGAAAAATCACTCTTGACCGAAGCATCGCCGCAGGAAATGAAATTCAGACAATTTTTTCGGAAGTAAAATCCTTTTTGGGAATCAAAAAAGAAATCAAGGCTGTTGTCTGCAAAAACATAAACAGCCCTATGATAATGGGCTTTTTCAGCCCGATACTTATTCTTCCGGACGAGGATTATTCCGAAGAATCTCTCCGTTTTATCCTTTGTCACGAGCTTACGCATTATAAACGTCACGATACCTTTTATAAAGCCCTTATGCTTCTTGCAAACTCTGTCCATTGGTTCAACCCGGTTGTTTTTCTTATGAGAAAACTTGCGGATTCCGACCTCGAGGTTTCCTGTGACTCAAAGGTTGTTAACGGCGCGGATATTGAAACAAGAAAACAATACAGCGAGACGATTCTTTCCTGCGTCCACCAGGAAAAATTGCCCTGCGCGGTTTTCTCAACCCATTTTTACGGCGGCGCAAAAACGCTTAAAAAACGCTTTGCGAATATTTTGAGCACGGAAAAACGAGGAAAAGGAAAAGTTGCTTTTGCTTTGGTGCTCATTCTTTCCTTTGGGCTCGGGGGAACAGTTGCGGGCACTTCTGCGGTTCCCGCCGAAGAGCGGAACTGCTCCAGGAAATGCTTCGGGAAAAGGGTCTTTCCGCCTTTCTGTGCATTCCCCTGACCACCATGCCCAAGCCAGGGCAGATCCTGCTGACGGAAGGCACCCTGCCCTTTGGCATGGAATACCCCAACGCAAAGCTGGCTGTGTTAACGGAAGGTCAGTTACTTTCCAAGGGACAGCCC
>CALFTN010000010.1 GCA_937916395.1 uncultured Clostridia bacterium
CAGCAGTTGAAGCAGCAAGAGCAGGCGCAGCTGGTAAAGGCTTTGCAGTTGTTGCTGACGAAGTAAGAAACCTTGCAGCAAAATCTGCAGAAGCAGCAAAGAGCACAACAGTTCTTATTGAAAGTGCAATTAAAGCTATTGAAAATGGTACTAAGATTGCAGACGAAACTGCGTCTTCACTTCTTGAAGTTGTCGAAAAGGTTAACTCAGTTTCAGGAAAAATTGATGAAATTGCTTCTGCTTCAGAAGAGCAAGCAACAGCAGTTACTCAACTTAAAACTGGTATTGAGCAGATTTCAGCAGTTGTTCAGACAAACTCTGCAACAAGTGAAGAAAGTGCTTCTGCTTCAGAAGAACTTTCAGGTCAGGCTCAGATGCTTAAACAAATTATCGGTGCATTCAAATTAAAGGATGTAAGCACATCTGCACAAATGGAAATCCCAGAAATAAATAACTATGATTCATCAAATGAGTATAACTTTGATGGTTATGACGATAAATATTAATAAGTAGTTATATAAGTTTTACTTAAAAATTTAAGGAGCATTTTTATGAAGAAATTTTTAACCAAATTAAAATGCGGAAAGAAAATTCGTGTAGTTGTTTTTAGTTTGATTATCGCTTTTACGGTAGCAGTTGTGCTAAGCGTTGTAGGAATTAATACAATTAACGCTCAATTTTCTGAGTTTTATACCGTTTCTCATACAAGTTCTTCTGTAGAAAAAGATATGCAGACTAATTTGCATTATGCAAGTAAGCATTTTCTTTGGTCTGTTTCTGTTAAGGACCCAGTACAGGTTGCTGAGCATATGGAATATGTGCGTAGTTCTATGGATGCTATCACTCAAGCAATTCCTGAACTCAGCAAAACTTATAAAAATGAAGAAAAACTTACACAGTTAAATGAAGCTTGGGAAGAATATCTTGTGATGTTTAACGAGATTGCAGAGTATGTAGAAGCAGGCGATATTTTGAATGCTATTGCAATTTATGTTACTACATACGAAGAGGCTACCAATGAAATTCATACAATTTTATCAGAAATTGGCACAGAAATTGAATTGGAAGCACAACAAGCTTATCAGGATAGTCAGAAGCAAGCACAATTGACACAGATTGTTCTTGGAGTAATATTGCTCGTTTGTATTGCAGTTGGTCTCTACTATGCAAGAAAGTTGTCTCAAGTTATTACAGAACCAATTTCTGAAATGAAAGATGTTGCAGAGCAGTTAGCTCAGGGTAATCTTGACGTTGAAGTAAGTTACGAGTCTGCAGATGAATTTGGTGAGCTTGCAGACTCCTTCCGTAAGACTTGTTCAACACTAAAGAATATTATAGACGATTTATCATGTATTCTTGTTGAACTCAAAGATGGTAACTATCAGGTGAAATCTGCAAACGAAGGCTTGTATGTTGGTAATTTTGAAAAAATTATTACTGACTTAACTACTATGACAAATCAGCAAAGTGATACATTGTTACAGATTAATCAGGTGGCAGGTCAGGTCGCAAATGGCGCAGACCAGGTTGCAAGTGGTGCTCAGGCTCTTTCACAGGGTGCTACAGAACAGGCAAGTAGCGTTGAAGAACTTTCAGCTACAATTGTTGAAATTTCAGAACACATTAACCATACAGCTAAAAATGCAGTTGAAGCTACTGAACAGGCAAAAGTTGCTTCAGATGGTATCAACGAAAGTAATGCTCAAATGCAAGAAATGGTTGTTGCAATGAATGACATTACTAATACATCAAACGAAATCAGCAAGATTATCAAAACTATTGATGATATTGCATTCCAGACAAATATCTTAGCACTTAATGCTGCAGTTGAAGCTGCAAGAGCAGGTGCGGCAGGTAAAGGCTTCGCAGTTGTTGCAGATGAAGTTCGTAATCTCGCAGCAAAATCTGCAGAGGCAGCAAAGAGCACAACAGTTCTTATTGAAAGTGCTATTAAAGCTATTGAAAACGGTACAAAGATTGCTGATGAAACAGCTTCTTCACTTCTTGAAGTTGTCGAAAAGGTTAACTCAGTTTCAGGAAAAATTGATGAAATTGCTTCTGCTTCAGAAGAGCAAGCAACAGCAGTTACTCAACTTAAAACTGGTATTGAGCAGATTTCTGCAGTTGTTCAGACCAACTCTGCAACTAGTGAAGAAAGTGCTTCTGCTTCAGAAGAGCTTTCAGGTCAGGCTCAGATGCTTAAACAAATTATCGGTGCATTCAAATTAAAAGATGTAAGCACATCTGCACAAATGGAAATCCCAGAAATGAATAACTACGATTCATCAAAGGATTATAATTTTGATAGTTACGACGATAAATATTAATAAAAAAGGGGCTGTAAAACTTGGTGTTTACAGCCTCTCTTTTTGTCTTAATAAAAATATAACGCTACAACTCAATTGAGTTGTAGCGTTATATCACTTGTTGCATACGAAACACATGGATGAATTATGCCGTGGGAAGAGTCAGCGAGTCTTCTTGAGTCAGTTCCGGTTGGGATAAATACACTACCTTTAGTGAGCCTCGTTTTACAAAAACCACAAGAACCAACTCTGCAATGTGAACGAGCGGTGATTCCCGCTCTTTCAAGAGCGACCAAAATTGTTTCTTCAGATTTACAAGGAATGGTTTTTAAAACCTTTCCGTCTTTTTTTACTTTAAGTTCAAAGGTCTTGCCTAAAAATTCTGTAGGGAAATCAGAAAGAGCCTTAGCCTCTTTGTTTTTGCTACCAATGTTCAGTCTTATGTCTTTTCTTTCTAGACCTAGTTCTGCAATCTGTGTGGAAATAAGAGTTAAGAGCTGTTGTGAGCCATTAATAAATACACTGAATTTTTCTGGTGGTGCATACTTTTCAATTAACTGTTTTGTAATAAATCCACGTTCGTAATTTTCAACTTTTTCATCGCTGAAAACAAATATAATATTGAAATTTTTGCAATTTTTACTTATTTCGATAAGCTCATCCATAAATATAGCATCTTGCTTTTTACGACAACTATAAAAAAGTGTAAGGTTTACGTTTAATGATTTCTCTTCAATAGCTCTTGCCATTGATAAAAATGCAGGAACGCCTTCGTTATCAGTAGCACCAATTAAAAACGGATAATCCCTTATTGTCTGATAATAAAAATTGCCAAGTGGTGCTGATGAGACAACTTCCGTGCCTTTTTCCCAGTTGTTAAAAATATATTGAGAAGCAAATCCATGCATAACTTTTTTAACTTTTATCATATAAAAGTCATCGTTGCTTGAGTCAAAAGGCGAGGAACATATTGTAAAAGGTCTTGTAACGACAGATTGTCCAATATTAAGTGTGATACTTAAGTACTGACCGGGTCTGAAAAATGCCAGCTTTCCCGTGCCATGAGCAGAGTCAGGATATAAAATGTAGCAACGCTCGTCCCTGTTTAATTCTATGACATCTTTGATTTTTAAATATTGTACCTGTGGGTGAAGAAAGTTTGCAGTAGAATTAACATTGAAATTCTTTTTAATAGGAGTTTTAAGAGCATTGTTTATTGCATTTTTTCTTGCTTCTGGAATTCTCACAAAATTAGAAAAATCTTTAATAGGGGAGTTAATACTTATTTTTTCTTTCATCATTTAACCCCCTTAGTTTCTTTTTCGATATCATAAAGAGTTGCAAAACAAGTGTTTCTGCCGGAAGCAATAGCGGAACTTACACTGGCACCCTGAGTACCAAAGCCTCCACAAAACCTTAAACCTTTAGTGTCTGAGTCGCTTTCCTCTGTCATAAAGCGAGAAAGCATATTGTCAGCATTATCTGTGGAATATCCATAAATAGTACCTTGCGGCGTGTTTAAATATCTTGCAAATGTGATTGGTGTAGCAATCTCTAATTCCTCAATGTAGTCACTTATCTTAATCCCAATTGAATCCTCATAAAGATTGATAATTCGCTTTGCAAAATTATCTTTTTCGTTGAAATAATTCTCAGGGTCAACATTAGCCCAGCAATTCTCTGTGAAAAGTGTAGTAAATATTAAAATAGCAGTACCTTTCGGCGAGGCATCCGGATTTGTAGTATTCAGGCAAGAAACTCTGCACATATTGTTACTGCTTAGTGTCCTCATTAAATCATATTGAACAGACGAATCTGAAGTTTCTGTGATAATTGTGTTACAGTCGGTAATCCCTAAATCATTTATTGAACGATTTAAACCAATATAAATTGCAGCACCTCTTGCACCAAAGGTTCTCATATTACATCTTTTGGTTGCAGTAACAGGTACATCACTTGATTTCATCATTTTTGAATACGCGAAGGTAGGTGAGCAACTTGCAATTATGTGATTGCAAAGTATCTTTTCACCGTTCTTCAAAATAACACCCTTTGCTTCTGAAGTATCAAAAATTATTCTTGATACTTCAGAGTCATACCAGATCTGACTGCCGTTGTCTTCAATAAAACTTGCTAGTGTGAGGGCAATTTCGTTGCTTCTGTTTTTAGGTATAAACCCACCAAATTGAATGTAAGAGTAAAGAGTGAGAATAAATTCTGTGAAACTTAATCGGTCACAGTCAACACCATGAAAACACCAGAGTGATGACAAAATTTCACGAGCTCTTTGGGGGAGCTTTATAGCAGAGAAAACTTCACTAACAGTGTAGGGTGCAGTTCTTACAAAATCCCCATAATCTTTCAAAAGACTTTTAGCAAAGTTCATATTAATTTTTTCGTCAACTGAGCAAAGATGGTTTATACCATTAACAGTAACTTCTGCAATATCAAAAAGCTTTTCTAAAGAAGCTGTACTGTCAGGGGCGTATTCCTCCATAGCTTTTATAAAATTATCTATTCCGAATGGGAGTGTTGCGTCGATTTTTTCACCATTTTTAGATTTTGTAACTACTCTGAACGCTACAGGTAATTTGCACCATTCAATTTTGTTTGAAATACCTAATTCATCAAAAATTATGCGCACATCACCAACACCTTGCGTGTTTGAATAACCACAAAGTGAATGTAAAGATGCTTCAAATTCAAATCGCCCACGTGTAAAGCTTGTAGCACTACCACCAGGTGTAAGATTTCTTTCCAAAACTAAAACTCTTTTACCCTCTTTGGTAGCACAGGCCGCGGCTGTTAAACCGCCAAGCCCTGCACCGATTACAATAATATCAAAATCCATAAATATCACACTTAAATAAATTAAACATTTTTATCATCTGTTGCTTCGCCCGGTGAAGAAATAGGAATAACTTCTCCAAGGTAAGTAGGCTCAGGCTTTATTATACACCATAAAAAGTCTTTGACTCTAGCTAAAAACTCTCTTGAGTCATTATAAAGTTCTTTTGAGAATGCAAAATTATAATAACCATCAGCTGTGACGCCATAAGCTTCAAGACCTAGTTTTCTTGCGTCATAAATTGCTCTGTATATATGAAATTCCTGAGTTATAATTATCAAGCTTTCTACTTCGAAAATTTCTTTTGCTCTGTACATTGATTCATAAGTAGAAAATCCTGCGTGGTCCATTAAAATGTTTGTAGCAACAGCACCAGCTTTATCTATAGCAAATTGTTTCATAGTGTTAACCTCGTCATAATCAACTCTGCCGTGGTCGCCACTCATTAAAATTCTATCAGTACAGCCAGTGTTATAAACTTCAACGCTTTTAAAAATTCTTTCTTGTAAAATGTGAGTAGGAGCACCATCTCTTACACCGGCTCCCAAAACCAAAACACAGTCTACATTATAGTTTTTGGCTTCTTCAACAGTTAATACATATCTGTTTGAATACTCATAGATATAAGCATTAATAATAATGGGTATCTGGGCTAAGATGATGCCAATAATTATTGTTAAAGATATTAAGTTTCTTAATGTGCTTTCTTTGTTTTTTATCCTTTTAAATTCCATAACAAAAATCCTTTTAATTTTATTATATATAAAATTTTACACCAACGTAAAAGATAAATCAATAGAATTATACTATAAATTGGCAATTTTAATTTCTTCTTAATAAATAACATTGATTTTTATTACATAATATGGTAGAATTGAGTAAACACTCACTTTAATAAAAAAGGGGATACAATATGTTGTTTTATGTTTGTTTATCTTTAGGTATTATTAATTTAATTTTGTTTTTGGCACAAAGAAAACCACAGGTTTCATTAAGGGTTTTGTTTTTCAAAACAACAACAAGTGTGTTGTTTATTCTTACTTCGTTTTCGGCATTTTATGAAAATGAGAATTGTCCTGATGAATTAGCTTTATTGTTTTTTGCTGGTGCTGTTTGTGGCCTTTTGGGCGATATATGGCTCGATGCAAAATATATATTCCCTTCAGAAAAGAATGGGCTTTTAAAAGCTGGTTTTATAAGCTTCCTTATAGGTCATTTATTCTTTATAACTGGTATGTTTATAACCTATGGGGTATCAACACTTTCAATAATTTGTGGTGTTGTTGGTGCTTTAAGTGCTCCAATTTCTTGTGCTCTTACAGAAAAATTGTTTAAAGCAGATTTTGGTAAGGATAAGTTAATAAGTGTTGTTTACACAGGGGTTCTTATGTTAACAACAGGTATTTCACTTGGTATTGCGATAGAAACAAAATTTGATTTATCATCTACAATAAGATTAATTGGTATGGTTATGTTTTTGGCATCAGATGCAGTTCTTGCAAAAATATATTTTTGTGAAAGCCAGAATACAAGAGCTAATGTTGTAATAAATCATGCACTTTACTATATAGCTCAATTCTGTTTGGCAACATCATTATTCTTTTTTTAGGAAGTAAAAAAATGCAGACTCAAAGATTATATTACGAAGACAGTTATATAAATGAATTTACAGCTAAAGCTATCTCTTGTGAAAAAAGAGATGGCTTTTATGCCATTATTTTAGATAAAACAGCCTTTTTCCCAGAAGGTGGTGGTCAGAAATCTGACTCAGGGTTTATTGGTAAAATTAAGGTTTTTGATGTGCAGGAAGAAAATGGTGAAATAGTACATAAATCAAAAGAAGAAATAAGAATAAATAAAGAATATATTTGTAAAATCGACTGGGAAAAAAGATTTTTAAGAATGCAAAATCATACTGGTGAGCATATTATTTCTGGTATTGTAAACAGAAAATACGGTTATGACAATGTAGGATTTCACCTTGACGACGAATATGTTACCTTTGATTTCAATGGTGAATTAACTCGTGAACAGCTTGACGAAATTGAAGATGAAGCGAATGAAATTATATATAAGAATATAAAGGTTAATACATATTTTCCTACTGAAAAGGAATTGACAACGCTCGAATATCGTAGTAAATTAGAACTTACAGAAGATGTCAGAATAGTCACAATAGATGGTGTTGATGTTTGTGCATGTTGTGCACCACATGTTAATTCAACAGCAGAAGTAGGTATTATAAAACTGCTTGATTTTATGAAGCATCGTGGCGGAGTAAGAATTGTGATGAAGGCAGGTAAACTGGCACTTTTAGATTATCGTGATAAGTACAAAAATGCTTTAGCTATTTCAAATTTGCTTTCAGTAAAGCAACACGATATTTTCACAGCAACAGAAAAATTCTATAACGATTTAAGCGAAGAACGTCGCAAATTTTTTGAGTACAGATTATCTGTTGCAGAACGTGATAAAGAAAATTTAACTGAAATTAATGGCTCCTTAATACTTGTAACAAGTGGCTATGACAGTGATATGATGCGTGAGATAGTAAATTTTGCAGTAGAAAAGACTTTAGAATACGGTGCAGTTTTCTCTGGTAACGATAATGACGGTTATTCGTTTGTCATAGCTTCAAAATCTCAAGATATGAATATCTTAAGAAATAAACTTAACGAGAAGCTCAATGCTCGTGGTGGCGGTCGTGATGGTATGATTCAGGGCAAAGCTGCAACAACTAAAGAAAATATAATTAACTTTTTTAAGGAAGTGTAAATATGAGTGAATTTAATGTAAAACCAGCAAGGGGTTCAACACCAAATCCTGACCATATTTTTATAAGCATTAAGGGTGACGCTAAAACATCAATGACAGTTACCTGGAGAACTTCTGTTGACGTAACAAGTGGTTATGCTTTAGTAAGAGAAGACGGTAAAACCGATTTAATGAAATATGAAGCAGAAACAGGCTACTTTAAAAGCGATATTGATGAAAGTAATATGTTTTGGGCAGATATGGTTAATTTGAAGCCTGGTACAAAATATTTTTATACAGTTGGTAATGATGAATTCAGAAGTGAAGAATTTTTCTTTACAACTGAAGAAGAAAATGCAGAGAGTTTCAAATTTATGTGCGTTTCTGACCAGCAAAAGGGCGACCCTCACGATTTACCAGATTACAGTTATTTTACAAAGGTTTTAAAAACTGTTTTAGAGGAAAATCCAGATATTAAATTTATTCTTACTGCAGGCGACAATACAGACTGTGGTCAGCACGAGGTTCAATGGAATGGTGCATTTTCAGGTCTTAAAGGCGTCGTAGAACACGTTCCGTTTATGATGACTTTAGGAAATCACGATAACCGTGGTTTTGAAGATTATAAAAATCATATAGGCAGATATTACGCAGAGCCAGCAGAATTTTTCTGCAATCAGTTTAAAGGTTCATATCCATTCAATGGTCCTGAAGGCTGGGAAACAGAAAACTATTCATTCAGCTATGGTAATGCACATTTTAATATAATAAGTGTTAACGAACCTGAGAGAGTAAATGACTGGTTAATTAAAGATATTTCTGCCACCGACAGAGTGTGGAAATTTGGTTCTTACCACTTCCCAATGTATTATGCAGGTCCTGAGCTCAGTAATGATGACGGCTATCCGATGATGCGTGAAGGTATCGAAATGCTCGACGTTCTCTTCTCTGGTCACGAGCATAACTTTGCAAGAACATTCCCAATAAAAAATGAGCAGTTGTTTGATAAACCATCTGAGGGTACAATTCACTACGAGTTAGGTAACAGTGATGCTAACCCTCCAGGCACAATGTCATCACACAAGGTATGGCACGCTGCTCATTACCCTTGTGAAGAGCAGATTTCAACAGTTGCAATAGTTGAAGTATTTAAAGATAAAGTGATTCTCACTTCAAAGGTAGTTGAAGATGGCAGAATTATTGACGAGTGCATTATAGATAAAAAGAATGATACTATTTATCCAATCGCTTTAGCGCCAATTTTTAAGAGAAGAACAAGAACTTTTTATAAGGGATTAGGCTTAGGTCTTAGCGAAAGAGAACAAATTCCTGAGTTTAAAGACGGAATGTGGTTCTCACCACTTGCTGTTATGTTTACAGCTATCGGTGCTGATGTAAAAAAAGAAGTGGGTAAAGTAACGTTAGGCATTTATGGCAAAACAGCAACCTTTACAGAGGGTAGTAATATTGCAATTACAAACGATGGCGAGGTTACACTTCCTGCAAAGGTTTATCGTGGAGAAAACAGTCAGCTTTACATACCACTTGATGCAATTAGACCTTGCTTCAATATGAAATGGGCTTATGCTGAGAGAAATAACTATCTCACTATAGAGCATGTAGATGAAGCAATTCCAATGACAAAACAACCATAACCAATTAAAGGGTGTTGTTATGATTCCATTAATAAACAATAAAAATGTTTCAGAATATACATCTGCATATTCTTCAAAGCTCTGGCTTTTTGAGAATGTAGAAAGAAATGAGTATTTATCTCACTTAGAGGATATTAAAGAGAAAGGGTATAAAGAAGCATATAAAACAGACATTGAAGATAATTTAACCTCTGTTTTTGAAAATGGTGAAAATCTTCTGATAAGCTCATTTTATCCTTGTGATAATACTGTAAGAACTGTTTTAGAAACCAATAAAAATCTTCCTGAATTTAAAATGCGTGAGAATTTAGAAAATAAAACCAAGACTACCTTGTGGCAATTTGAAGTTGACCACTCCTTGATTGACTGTGGTATGTGTTACATAGTTCGGTGTTGTGATGGCTCTTTCTTCATTATAGACAGTGCTCATACATATTCTTGCCGTGACGATGAAAGAATTCATGCGTTTTTAAGAGAACGCACCCCAGAGGGTGAAAAAATAAGAATAGCAGGCTGGTTTTTTAGCCATGGTCACGATGACCATATTGCACAGTTCACCAATTTTTTAAAATACTGCTCAAACGATGTTATAATTGAGGGACTTTATTTCAATTTTCCAACATACGAGCATCGTGATTCGCACAATTGGATGGGTGCAGGTGAGGGGTATGTAAAACAGTTTCGTGAAGCAATTTCTAAGCGTAGCGATATACCAGTTTACACACTTCATTCGGGCGAACTTTTCTTTGTTAGAAACTTGAAATTTCAAGTGCTTTGTTCACACGAAGATGTTTTTCCAAAATCTAATGAAAATTATAACGATTCTTCAGTTATTTTAATGATGACTGCCGAAAATACTAAAGTCTGCTTTCCTGGCGACGCTGGTCACGAAGAAAGTTACATTTTGGAGGAGCGCTATAAAAACGGTTATTTGAAATGTGAAATTATGCAGTCAGCTCACCACGCACATTTTGGCACAACACCTGACTTTTACAGAATGACAAATTCTGAAGTTGCACTTGTTCCATCAACGCAAATTATGTATGACGGTGATTTACCCAGATACGAAGCAACAAGGGTTATGGCTGATATTGCAAAATATCTATTTATCGCTTCAAACGGTACGGTAGAAATTGATTTGCCATATAAATCAGGTGAAATCAAGGTTTATCCCGATGAAACTTTTGAGAATTTTGAAGGTATAAATAACCTCTGGTCTTACGAGTACACCGATGAACGCAAAGCAGAGCTTTATAAAGCTTATTTAGAGCGTGGTGGGAAGCCAATTGATTGTTATAAAAACTTGAAATTAGGTGGAGTCTAATGAAGAAAAATTTAAAAATTATTATACCGGCAGTTGTTTTAGTAATAATTGCAATAGTCAGTATTGTCTTGATTTTAGAGAATAAAAATCAAGAGGAGCTTAAAAATCCTGTAACGACTACAGCAAAAGAAAAAACAACACTAGCTGAATCAACAGAAGAGGAATTATCTACTGAATTGACGGATTCCACAACAACTATTACAACAGAGAAAGTTTCAACTACTACATTAGTTACTAATATTCCGGTAACTATGGCACCAACAGTAGTTCAAATTCCGTTGACAGAAGCTCCAGCTACACAAATGCCGGCTACACAGCCACCAGTTACACAACCACAAGTAACTCAGGCACCACCTCCACCACCAACTACACAGCCACCAGTTAATTATAAAATGGCAATTCTGGAGCTGGTAAATAAAGAAAGAGCAAATGCTGGTGTAGCACCTTTATCATATTATTATGAAGGTCAGACGGTAGGTGATATAAGAGCTTCAGAAATTTGTACGTCATTTTCTCATACCAGACCAAATGGCACAGAGTGCTTTACTGCGGCAGAAGAAGCTGGGGTTTCTTATATGACAGCAGGTGAAAATTTAGCTTACGGTTATTCGACGCCAGAAGAGGTTATGAATGGTTGGATGAATTCACCAGGCCACAGAAGTAATATTCTTGACCCAGAATTTACTCATATTGTTGTTGGACGCAATGGTTCTTATTGGGTGCAATTTTTCTTTGGATTTTAAGGAATAAATAAATGGATGTAAAAAACTTGCGTTTTTTACATCCATTTTAATTTTGTATTCCTAAAAACGAAGCATTGCTTTATTTGCATCAATCTCTCCACCGGTCATAATCTCGTGAGAAGCTTTTTCAATATGTGTAAGAATTCGTATGATGCTATTGTTTTTTATTCTGAGCTTCTTAACAATTTTAAGTGGTAAAGAGAGTGCACGTGTAAATACGTTGTAATACGCTGTGCCTACAGGGTGTTTAATAATTGAGCCATCCAAAATAGAATGAAAAGCCGAGAAAATCATATCTGTCAGCTGAACGTCTTTAAGCTGTTTAGCATCGTTCTTATTAATTGCTTTACCAAAAGTAAAGAAATTCAGGATTTTTGCGGTATGATAAACAGAAAGTGAATTTATGAGTTTTAAAAAATCACCTGCAAATAACCACATCTTTTTTGCTTTTTTACCTGGAACACCAATGGCAGTAAGCAGAGTTATAAATTCAATTTTACTGTTTTTCTTAGCAGAATTAAGAACATTCTCAAATAAAAATGTAGCGTGAGCTTTTAAATGGGCATTTGTGTATTCGGTGCCATTATATATGTACTTTTTAAGATGTTCTGTTTTGGTGTCAATGCCATCTTCGGTAAGTGTGCAATAAACAATTGGGGCAGGGTAGCCACAAACAGAAGCAACATTGAATTCATAAAAATGATTGCCGTTTTCATTTTCGATTCTTCTTATATGGTGCATGTGCGAGTGCCCTGTGAACATAATAGAAAGACCAATATCGGCAAAATCTCTGCATAATCTTTCTTTTCTTTCAACTGAACTTTTGCCATTAATTACTCTGTCAAACTCAGTTAAAAGCATGTGGTGGTGTTGCATACCAAATATTTTATCACCACGGCTCTTTGCTTTTTCAACTTCTTGTTTTATCCAGTTAAAGTGCTCCTCACTATACCCAGAATTACCATTACCATCCTGGTCATCATCAAGGCAGAATACAGAAACACCATCTACTGGTCTTATAACATAAGATGATTTGTTCTGATGTGTAAAGAATTCAGAAAGTGCTTCTTGTGGACCGAAATCTTTATAATAATCTCTTAATTCTTCTGGTTTTAAGGTTTCAACATCTGAGTAAAATTTATTGCCCTCAAACCTTTTTGGTTTACCACTTGAGCACCAGTCATGAGTTGCAGTGATTACATATACAGGCATATTTTTTTGAAAATCATAAAGAAGGTGGCGCATTTCTTCATGAGAAACACGCTCACCTTCATTTGTTAAGTCACCTGCAATAAGTAAAAATTCTGCATCTGAATTTTTGATTTCTTCTAAAGCAGCCGTAATTACAGCCCTTGAGTGAGCTAACATTTTTTGGTCCGAGTTAGCTCTCATTGTGTAGGCAAAGCCAGAATTACCAAGCTTTTCTGAATAATAATGTGGGTCTGCTATAATTGCAAATTTAACTTCTTTTTTCATAAATTTTACCACTGAATATTAAAAGTATCGTCTTTTCTTGTGTAAGAAATAGGGTCGGTGATTTGTTTTTTCTTTTCTTCCTTTAAACCTTTTTCAAAGGCGTTAGCCATTTTTCGGTTAGGGAATTCTATTGTCATATCAAGGTCAATAAACTGTGGGATACCAACGTGTAAGAATTTGAAGCCAGTAAGCCACCAATGCTTTTCAGGTCCACGTGAAAAAACAAACTCATCCATATTATAAAAATCAAATGACATTGTGAGCATTTCTTCATCAGTAACACAGTCGTAGTGCTTCATAACTCTGTCGGTAGGCTTGTTATAGAAACCAATTTCTGCACCTGCTGTAATACCATACTGACCTTTCCAGATTTCCATCATCCAGTCTTTGTCGTCGTATGTAAAATAAATTTTTGCAGTTGAGTAATACATTCCAACTAATGGTGCAGCAGTGTCGTAAATACTGTTAAAACCAAAATTTCTTTGCCAGGAGTCTAACTGTGTGTAATAAACATCCTGCACGGGGTCGTGGGCAAAACCAGCAGCAACGAGAATATCTCTTGCTTTATTTTCGTCTTTTTCTTTAAAAAGTGCATCCTGAATATTTGCCAAATGGTCGCCATCTTCAAAAGTGTTAATTGTGGTAGTTTCTGTAGGAGGAACAGTTGTTTCAGGAACGGTTGTGTTATTTGGTTTGCCTTGACCAACCTTTTGAGTAGTTAAGGTGCTTTCAGAAACAGTAGCGTTAGTTGTTGTAGTATTATTAGGGTTAACAACAATAGCTGAAGATGTAACATACTCATTAGCATTAGGGTCTTCATAAATAACAACATCATTTGCCGGTGGTGTAGTAGGCTGAATAGTTCCGTTTACAGTGTTAAGTGAACCCATCATACTGAGTAAACCACAACCTGAGCATGATATGATAACCATAAGAACCAATGCTGTTAATTTAATAAAACCAGTATATTTTTTCATTTCTCTTTCTCCGTAATTCTTATATTGTAATTATATACCAATTAATAATATCATAAATTTTCTTGTTTGTCATTAGATTTTTAAAAAATAATAGTTTGTTAACAATTGATGCTATTTGCCGTTGGTTTTAATTTTGTTGCTGCAATTTGCATAAATTTGCGATAGCTTTTTTGTTTATTCAACCAAAGTTTTGGAAAAATTGAAAATTTTTATGTAGCTTTTGCGATTTTTTGTCATATATTAATGAGCCCAGAAAAAAAGATGGGGGTGAAAAGAAAATTGTGAAAACTTCAATTAAGGGCTAATGTATTTAAAGTAAAGGAGAGAAAAAACAAAAATGAAAAAGTCAATTAAAATTCTAAGCGTATTTTTAGCTGTATTGACTTTCTTTAGTGTTCTTTCGGCAGCAACACCTGTGTTTGCAGAAGATGTTAACGAATATGTTGCTGACAAAGAATACACAGAAAAGCTTCTTACTGAAGTAGTAGAAAACGATACAGAAGAAAAATCACCAATTGTTGAAGAAGTTAAAGAAAAACGCGGTGCAAACAAAAAGGTGTATTTAAGAGAGGATGGCACATACACAGCGGTCATCACAAAAACTCCTGTTCACTATGAAAAAGATGGTAAATGGGTAGACATTGTAAACAGTTTAAAAACAAAAGGCGATGTTTTAACAAACACCGCAGGTAATTATAATGTTGAATTTCCAAAAGAAATCTCAGAAGAAAACGAAATTAAAATTGAAAACGGCAAAGAAAGCATTACTTTCTCAATGGTTGAAACTGAAAAAAGTAATGGTAAAGTTAAGAATAACAAAAAACAGAAGCAAGACAAAAACAAGGTTTCTGATGAAGAAATTTTCAATAACGATGTTTCAAGAACTGTTTCAGAAATTGAATATGAAGATATTTTAGAAAACACTAATCTCGAATATGTTGTTACCCCAAATGGTGTTAAAGAAAATATTATTGTTGAAAACAAAGAAAGCTTAAAGAAAAGCTATTCTTTTAATATTACAAAAGGCAAGCTTAAGGCAGAGCTTGATAAATCAAACAATTTGTATTTCAAAAACAGCAAGGGTGAAGTTGTTTTCACAATTCCGGCACCTGTTATGACAGATGCAAAAGGTGAAATTTCTTATGATATTGACGTTAAAGTAAAAAATTTAAAGAAAGAAACAATTACACTTACATACACACCAGACAAAAAGTGGTTAACTGATAAAGATAGAGCATATCCTGTTGCTATTGACCCTGTAATTATTATTGAAAGTGGCGAAAACGACAGAAATATTGAAGACACACTTATCTGTATTGATACTACCAATCCAGAAGTGGCAGATTCTAATGGTTGTAACGCTTTTCTCGGTATGATTGGGTATGCAAGAGCAACAGAAGATAATGTAACACAAACATTAAAATATGATGTGTTAGTAAAGCTTAATATGAATGCTTTTGCAGGCTTTAAACAACCAGATACAGTAGTAACAGATGTAAATTTTGTTACTACAGGTGCCGCTATGAATGGTAATATTTTGCTCAAAGAAATATCTGGCGAGTGGGATAGCACAACAATAACAGGTGCAGATGTTTACCCACAGTTAGCAGGAAGTGACGCTACACCTATAATAACCTACAACGAAAAAATTGTTGATTATTATGCTGGTGGAGATGCAAACACAGAAGAGCTTCCTGAGATTCTTTGCTTTAATATTACAGATGTTTTTCAAGATTGGTTATATGAAAAGAAAGAAAATAACGGCTTTGCATTAACAACAGAAGAAAACGGCTGTTCTGGTATGGCAATGCTTGGTGGTTATTATCAATCCAGTAAAAGAACAACATATTACGACTCATATTGCACAGTTGATTATATAGAAGCAAGTGGCTACAATTCAAATTTTGAATATCTCAGTCAGGATGTAGGCAGAGCAGGTAGCTTTTATGTTAATACATTCAGTCGTGGGCTTTCTGGCTACCGTGAGGATTTAGCTTTGACTGGAAACATAATGCCTGTATCGCTTGGGTTTAATTATAACGGTGCATGCTTAAATCATCTTGAGTGGTATGAAAAAACAGCAGACGCTTGCGATGGTGAAGATTACATTTTATATTCACCTTATGGTGAAAAGTGGTCACCAAACTATTTGAGGGCTTTGATGTTTTCTGATTTTGCACCTCAGATTTTCTATTTTACCGAAACAGGTTCGATGGCTGTATTTAATTTAAAAGAAGACGAAGAGGGTAACATAACTTTTGAAGAAGACCAAAATGGTGAAAGTGGTTATGAGTTAGCCTTAATAAATAAAGATGGTGACATTGATTCTGAAAATTTAGTGGTAACTACACCATCTGGCGAAACAGAATATTTTGATGAATTTGGTCTTCTCACAGAAATTCGTGAAGCAGAGCCTAATCAGGATGGAACTTACGATAAAATTACCATCACTTATACAGATTACACCACAACTGAGCCTGATTTTGCTTTACCTAAGATAAGCACAATTAAAGATGGTGCTAATAGAACTTATAATTTCAATTACACAAATGATAAATTAATATCAGTTACTTGCAAAACTGCTTCAGGTAGTGAAATAAAAGCTGGAACAACAGACAAAAGTTATATGACTACTTATACTTACAAAGGTAATAATCTTGAGACTGTAAGTTATCCAACCGACAACGCAACTACAGACCCAATGCAGGTTACTTATGCTTATGATGATTCTGGTAATTTAACAAATGTTAAAAATGTTGATTTATATAACATTACTTATGCTTATGATACTTCAGGCAAGGTTACCAAGATTACTGAAAAAGCTAATGATACCACTACTGGTAATGAAATTGTTTTATCAGCAATAAGTAACAGACAAACAAAGATTGTAGATAAATTTGCAGGTACAGAAATACATCAATTTGGAAAGAACGGAAGAATTAATTACATTTTTGATGATAAGGGTAATTTCTATAAATCCTCAGATTGTAAAAATGCCGATGAAAAAGTATCGGTTTACAGTGGTTGGGATATAACGCCAACAAATATTTTAAGAAATGGTTCTTTTGAAAGAACATCACTTTCAAAACCAACCGGATGGACTAATACGTTTAAAGTTCAAGCTACTGACGAAAACAATTATGCATGTAAAGTAACAGGCACAGATACACAAACTCAATCAGCGACTGTTAGTGGTTCAAAAGTATACACATTTTCTATAGATGCAAAAGACATTTCTGAAGACAGTGACAGCGATAACGGCTTCAATATTCAAATAAAAGCAGGATATCCAACTCTTAAAACAAAAACAGAAACCCTTTGGATTTCTCCAACAGAAGATTTTGAGAGATACAGCGTTACGGTTGTTGCACCGGCTGAAATAACTTTGGTAAGAGTTTATATTGGTGGCGATGACACAGTTGGTGAATTTTTAGTTGATAATGCTCAGCTTGAGGCTGGTTATGGTACCGCTAAATATAACTATATAGAAAACGGAAACTTTATGTATGAATTAACTTACTGGAATGGTGGTAAGTATGAGAAATATCCTGATAAAGACGCAACATTTAAAGGGAATTTGAGTTTAACTGAAACCGATAGCATAAATGGCGTTACAAAAGATGTATTGCAATATACTAAAGCACTTCCTGTTTATGACCATAAAGATTCAGAAACATCTTATTTAGGTGATAGCTATTCATCTGCTACACAAACAGTTGAAATAAATGGTGAAAAGGATGAAATATTCTCACTTGGTGGATGGTTCAAGGGTGAGTTTACCGATGGCTTATTACCAGAAAATTTAAAAAATAATTATGGATTTGAATATGAACCAGTTGCAACACGAGCAGCACAAATAAAAGCAAGCTACACTTATATTGATGAAAATGGTGAATCTCAAAATGCAGATTTTGCAGTAGACTTTTTACCAGGTGTTGAAAATTGGCAATATGCAAACGATAGTTTTGCCCTAAAGGGTGATGTTGAAAGTATTAATGTCACAGTTATTGCTAAAAACATACCAACAACTACATATTTTACAGATATTTCTTTAGTTAAAGATGAAGATAGTTTCTTTATTGGGGATTTTGAACTAGAAAGCGAAATAGAGTATCCAACATTATCAGATTCCCCAGCAGTTATTTCAAATTGTTCGTGTACAAATTGTGAAAAGACAAATTGTGGTTGCGTTTGTACTTCTGAGAACGTTTGTGAATGTGTGTTATGCAAACGTGGAACAGAAAAAACAACTGATGAAAATGCTAATACTGTTTCGACAGTTAGAAATGATGGTAATTCCACAATTTCAACTGAAATGATTTATTCAGATGATGGGAATTATCTTGAAAGTGCTAAATATGATGGTTCAGTAATTTCAACTTTTTCACAAAACCAACAATACAGCACAACATCACCATTGCAAGTTTCTGTTAATGGACAAACATCTAATTATACATATAATGCTGGAGAACATCTTAAATCAGTAACCAAAACAGTCACTGGTCTATCTTCAGGTACCCAAATGAAAGTTGAATATGACTATATAAATGATAGAATCGTTAAAGTAAATCATAATAATTACGCTTACAACTTTGAATATGATAGCTGGGGCAATATTACTCATGAGAAAGTTAATAACCAGACAATTGTTAACTATATTTATGGTACTAATCAATATAACAAACAGTTGCAAAAGGAAGTATATGAAAATGGTCAGGAGATTTACTATAACTACGATTCAAATGGAAACGTAAATAAAATAAAGTATAATGGTGACACGGATTGGCGTTTTACTTACGATTACACAAATAGTTTAGAGACCACTATTCAAGATAAAGTTTTGAATTTAACTAAAAAAATTTCTTTGAATAATTATAAAATTACCGATTCGAATAATAATATAATTTATTCTAAAACAGATACGGAAGAAATTTATAATAATGCAACTTATAATTCTACAAAAAGCGAAGATGTTTATAACGAAACATTGGGAACTACACTTCAAAAGTTCACTGTTTCAGGTATATCAAATTCTACGAAAGCAATTGATATTTCAAAATTAGTGGATTGGTTTGACCGTGACTCGGAGAACACAGTGACAATTAGTAAGTCTGGTTCAACTGTTTCACTTGAAAGAAATTATGAATACAAACCAGGTCAAGACTCAAACGCTACAACAGAATATATCGAAAAAGTATCAAATATAATTAAAAAGAATGGTACAGCGAACTCAACTTATACTTTGAAATATACTTATGATAGTAACGGAAATATCAAAACCGTTTCCAATTGTTCTAATAATACAACTGCTTTGCAGTATGAGTATTATTACGATGAAGTAGGTCAACTTGTTCGTGTTGATGATTATATAAATAATATTACAGCTGTTTATCAATACGATATTGGTGGTAACATAGTTTCAACAAAAAATTACAATAGAGCAACTTATTCTTCAGTAAGTACTCCTACAAGTCAAGATATTTATTCTTATGATAGTTCTTGGAAAGATAAACTTACAAGTGTAAACGGAAAAACATTAACATATGACATAATAGGAAACCTTTTGACCTATAACGGAAAAACACATGCTTGGATTGCTGGTAGAAAATTAGCAACATTCACAAATGACAACTGCTCAATTTCTTTTACCTATGATGAAAATGGTTTGCGTAGTCAAAAATCTGTAACTCAAAATGGTAAAACTAAAACTTATAAATATACTTGGATGAATGATAAGTTAATAGGTCAATCGGATGGTATAAATACTTTAAGATTTATCTATGATGAAAATGATGAAGTTGTTGGTTTTGTAAACAATGACTCAAACATTTATCTTTATATGAAGAATGTTTTGGGCGATATTATTTCAATAGTTGACGAAAATGGTTTAGCTGTGGTAAACTATGAGTACGATGCTTGGGGTAAATTAATTTCAATTACTGGTAGTCTTGCTGGTACAATTGGCACACTTAACCCGATTCGTTATAGAAGTTATTATTACGATACCGAGAGTTCTTATTATTATCTTAATAGCAGATATTACGACCCTGAATTAAAAAGATTTATAAATGCTGATAAACTAAAGAGCTTATATTCACCAAAAAGCACATATCTTTATGCAGATAGCGTAAATGCTTTTGCTTATTGCGCTAATTCTCCGATTAGAATGGTGGATTATTCGGGAGAAAAGGAATCTACTAATTTTGCTTCATATTTTATAAATGCTTTAGTTTTTTCAATTGAATTAGTTTGTTACTATAAAAAACATATACAAGTTATTTCTGATGGTAGTTTAGTCAGTTTTAAAGCTAAAAATCTTGATAAGAATATTTACTATAAATCAAAAAAAGGAGTTTTACAAATTCTTTTGGTTAATCCGCTAGGTTCTCGAATGTTTTCAAACTTTATTTATGATTTTTATTTATGCTTAGGAGAGAAAGTTTTCGATGCCATTGCTATATTGGCTTTAGATGAATTCTATAAAAGATTCCCTAAAGCTCATAAAAAGTATTACGGAGATACCCCTAAACGTGAATTCTTGTTTAGCGAGTCTTGTGTATCCAAAGAAATAAAAGATCATGTATTTGGATATTGGTATGCTGTTGATAAACACTCCGAGGTACGTGTAGTAACTTTATTAATGAATGCGTATGGGTTAGGTGATAAAAGAAAACTTGAACAACGATGCAAGACAATTGATATCGCTGAACAGGATGCTGCAGACGGAATAGATAGAACAATTTTTGAATATTATTCTGGTATAAATGAAATTTATAAAAATACTTATGCAGATCCATATTATATGGGTAATGGTATCAGAGTTTATCAAAATGTAAGAAACGAATGGAAGGTGAACCCAATACATAAATTTATGTATAAGACTTAAACATGAAAAAAAGATATTTGTTTGCAATAAGTACTTTAGTAGTTATAATTATATACTTTGTAGTAGTAACTGTTCTCAATTATCAGTCACGGTCTGAGTATATGTATAGTAGTACGGGTTCAATTATAGGATTAAAATTTGAAAACATGATTTACAAACCAGTTGTGCTTGTCGAAGAACCTTATTATTTAGTTTCTGATTTAGCAGCATTAGAAAATGCGGATATAGAACATGAATTACATAAGGAATATATTAAAGAGGATGATATTTATTCCTATCTCCCCCCATTTGATTACTTTGTTCCGTATTGCGATTTTTTTGATGAAACTTGGAATTTTATTATAGTTTCTCCCTATGATTTTGAGACAAGCATGGTATATGTGAAGAGTAACTTTCGTTATCCTACAATAAAAACTGATTCCGTTAACGAAATTTGGACTTCGTTATTTAATACCAATTCAGTCATATCGGATAAATATATTGTTGCAAATATTGTTGAATGTGCTAAGAATAAAACAAAACTTGATAAAGAAATATATGAGCAGTTAAACTTACGAAATGGAGGATCTTTGTTTTTTAAATATGATGGATATCCATTAGTGGAAGAATTTCATATAGAAGTAATCGATGATGGTATATATATGGTAACACAATCAGGGGACGGTTCTATGATTGAACCTAAAAAGCCTTGATTATCAACGGTTTTAACGCTATCCAAAATTTAATTTCACAAAAAATCAGGGGTTGGTTGATTGGAAAATTAACCCAATCACAGAACCAACCCCTGTCTTATTTGGGTGGCATACAATAACAACGAAGAAAATGTGGGTGTACTAAATTATGAAAAAAAGGATTTTTGTACTTTTACTTTCTATTATTATCGTGGTTGCTTTTAATTTTGTTGCAGTATTCGGGGTATCATTAGCGACAGAAAAAAGAAATGAGAAATCAGTAGAAAAAGGGTCTTTTGAGGCGATTGTATTACCTGAATCTACTACAATTGATTTTAATTATTACAACTTACTTAATTGGGATACCGGTGAAAGTTTTAACAGTTCTGAAAATGTTATAGAAATTTTAAAACAGTCACAGTATGAAAAGGTTTCATATTTTGAGCAGGTTGTAACACAAACGTTACATAGTAGATTGAATTCTGTTGTTATGCTTTTTTTAGACCCACAGGACTCAACTGTTGATAAACGATCAGATGAATTTAAAGAACAAAATGATGGGCGTGCAGGGAGCATTTATTGTCTGAAAATGTTTGGTCGGTATTATCTTGTAATTGATTACTATTTTTTAGATAATGGTTACACCGGTTTAATGAGCGAAGGTTTACCTTTGACAACAGTTTACAAAGCAACAGATTCAAATGCAATTTCACAAATAGATGAATATAAATCAGTTGGCGGAAGTTACGGAAGTTATTCTTTTTACCCACTGAGTTTAGCTCATTATGTTTCCACACCGTTATTTAAAATTTTAAATTTATTATATCTTTTTATACAATGCTTTTTTGTTCATAAGTTTATAAAGAAATTTAAAGATAACAAAAACAACAGAAAAAGAAATACGGTACAGCTACCTTTAAAAATTTTGTGCTCTTTAATAGTAACCTGTGCAATATATTTTATTCTTACATCTATACTAAACGGTTCGTTTTTGCTTTATTTTTAAAGAACAATCAAGGAACAATCAGGGGACGGTTCTATGATTGACAAGGATTGACATTTATGATATATTAAAATAGGTGATGGAAAATGCCTAGAAAAGCAAGAGAAAAAAGCGAAAGCGGAATATATCATGTAATGTTAAGAGGAATAAACCAACAACAAATCTTTGAAGACGAAAGGAACAATCAGGGGACGGTTCTATGATTGACAAGGATTGACATTTATGATATATTAAAATAGGTGATGGAAAATGCCTAGAAAAGCAAGAGAAAAAAGCGAAAGCGGAATATATCATGTAATGTTAAGAGGAATAAACCAACAACAAATCTTTGAAGACGAAGAAGATTATTTAAAGTTTATTCAGATTTTAGAAACTTATCAGACAATAAGCGAATATAAAATATTTGCCTATTGTCTGATGGGTAACCATATTCATCTACTAATAAAAGTAGAAAAAGAGCCGTTAGAGCAAGTTTTTAAAAGAATTGGCAGTAAATATGTTTATTGGTATAATACCAAATACCAAAGAAAAGGACATTTGTTTCAAGATCGATTTAAAAGCGAGCCTGTTGATGATGATTCATATTTTTTAACTGTAATAAAATACATACATCAAAACCCAATTAAAGCAGGACTTTGTAAAAAAGCAGAAGATTATAAATACAACAGTTGTCATGAGTATTTAGACAAGCCTGTTATTGTTGATACAGAGTTGTTGTTTTCAATGATTCCCAGACACGAGTTTTCTATGTTCAGTAATACATTGACAAAAGCAAATTGTTTGGATGTAGAAGAACAAATTACAAGACGAGTTACTGATGAAGAAGCTCGCAAAATTATTAAAAAGTATTCTAAGTGCGAAAATGCTACTGAATTTCAAGCATTGGATTTAAAATCAAGAGATAAATATTTGAGAAAATTCAAAGAAAAAGGTGTTTCTATTAGGCAAATAAGCCGATTGACAGGGGTAAGTTACTATATTGTGCAGAAAATTTAACTCAATCATAGAACCGTCCCCTGATTTTCATATGAATTAGCTCAAATATTAATAGCAAAAAAACTTTCAAATATTGGATATAGTGTGTTTTTGGAAAGACCTTGTGAAAAAAACAATAAAAAAGAGATGGATGTTTTTGCACAAATTAGAGTAACTAGAGGAAAAATGAAAAAATATGTTTGGGAAGTCAAGCCCAAAGGCACTTCAGCGGAAAAACAAATAGCCGAATATATAAAACTAAACACTAAATTAAATCGAGGTTTTAGTATGTCAACTATAAAACAAAAGATATGTAAAAATCTGACATTACGTGTTACGTTTGATGGTAAAGGTGGTGCTTTCTACGCTTTTTATGATAAAGACAACAATAGGATTAGCAACGCAGATTTAAAAAAGGCAATACAAGCAGCGGTATATGCAGCAATTACCCTGGGGGTTGTTGCTGTAACAGTGGGGGTTGTTGTTGGTTTTTTATTGGCTAATCCCGCTGTCGCTTCAATATCAGGGGTAAGTGCTGGTTCTGTCTCTACGGGCACACTAATAACACTGCTTCCGGTAGCCGCAGAAGCAATCTCAAAAGCTGCATAGGAGATATTGATATGTCTTATTTAGGATTAATTATTCTCGACTCTAATTATTCGGATATATTTACTGTTGTAGATGCTTATAATCTTGAAGATTTCCTTGAAGAAATCAAATATCATTGTAAATTCATTTGTGAAATTTATGATATAAAACGACCTTGGGAAGAGGATTGTCTAGAGGAATATCTTATTGATAAAATGCGTAGAAAAACTTTTTTCTACCCAATAAATAATAATGATTATGTAATTGTATCTGATTCTTTTAACGAAAAGAATATAGAAGAAAAAGCTTTAATTGTTTTACAAACACAAAAAAAGCTTTCTGAAAAATTAAGTCCAATTGTTGCAGTAAAAACATTGAGTGATGAAATTTGCATTTCTATATTTACAGTTGATTCTGATAAAGCAACAATACATATTGAATATGACGCACATACGTCTAAATTGTACTTTTGTAATAAGAAAGTAATAGAAGAACATTTGAAAATTAAACTCACTAATTTAGACAATGCAATAAAAAAATGTTCCGAATTTGAAGAGTTAGTTAATATGGTTTCTCAAATGTTAAATCTCCCTATAGACATTTCCTATAAAAAGGTTTCTAAGTCTCCAAAAACATTCAATGCTTGTAAGTTTGATTCAAAAGGCGGTGGAGTATGACTATAAATGAAAATTTTGCATCTTTTCATATTGTAGGGGTAAAAAAAGAATATATCTTAGATTTGGTGAACAATCTAATGAACTCGCCAAACACACCATTAAATTTAACAAATGAACAAAAAGAGCATTTGGATTTTCTTAAACAAAAACTTGGCGAAAACTTTATCAATGAATTCAAAAAAGGTAGTTTTTATGAAACCTGGTTTAAAAGACCACTTATCGGAATTGAATGTAATTCAGGATATAGCTTTTACAGTCCTTTTTATGAAATGAGTGATATTGAAACTGAAATTGCACTTTATTTTAAATACGAAGATGCTCCGGCTGTTTTAGGAATAGGTGTAGAAGATGGAAGATATTTACGAATTTGTATTTACAATAAATGTAGAATTGAAGCTGATTGCTTAATTGATTTTAAAAATACTTCTGTCAATGATGGCATTTATAAGACATACTATAAAAATATTCCGAGTTTTGAAAAATATTTTGGTATAACAAAAAATGATTTTAAAATCATTGCTAAGGGAAAAAATTTACCTTATGCTTTTCTCTATTTGAAAAGATTTTTTGATTTTCGTTTGGAATTGTCTTATGAAGATATTGTTAAAAACGGACGAAAGTATAAATACGATTCGCTTGTATTGCCAGGATAAGACCAATCAACGTAAGCAGTTGTCGATTATGTGATTGACGACTAAATAAGTAAAAGTTAAAGACAATCAGGGGACGGTTCTATGATTGAGCCTGAAAAGCCTTGATTATCAACGGTTTTAACGCTATCCAAAATTTAATTTAACAAAAATCAGGGGTTGGTTGATTGGAAAATTAACCCAATCACAGAACCGTCCCCTGATTTTCCTTCGACAAAGAATTTACCAGATGAAGTTGACAGAGCGTGCGACATTGGAACTTTTGAAATATTTTATGGATAGGTATAGTTCGTTGTTTGTTTAGAGATTTTTGAAAGGTGATTATATTGAAAAAATTCAAAAAAAACAATGTTTCATATTTATTGAGCGATATTTGTATTTTTTTGTGTTCTGTTTATATAATTTTATTTGCAAGTTTTGTATTACCATCTGTAATTTCAATATTTAATGCTACACTAGGATTGCTTTTAAATTCTTATTTAGTGCTTCCATATATTATTAGTGCTTTTGTACTTCCTCTACCAGCAACAATTTTTGGGGTTTGTGCTATTAAATATAACTATGTACATTATAGTGATTTTGAAGACTATAGTAAAACAAACAAAAAGAATATGACATGTGTTGTATTACTTGTTTTCGTTATATCTACAGCAGCGTTTTATTGTGTTGCTGCGTTGAAAATGTAAAGACAATTAACAATCAGGGGACGGCTGATTGAGGTAAGAAGTAATAGTGAATAGGTAAAAAGTTAAATTCAGAGGTAAGGTTTAATAACATTTAAACCAAAAGCTAAGTTAATTGATTTTAAAAAAGTCAGTTAACTGAGTTGTTTTTTTAGTGTGTTTACTAAAGCAAAAGAGAAATGAATGCAAACAATCAGGGGACGGTTCTATGATTGAGCCTGAAAAGCCTTGATTATCAACGGTTTTAACGCTATCCAAAATTTAATTTAACAAAAATCAGGGGTTGGTTGATTGGAAAATTAACCCAATCACAGAACCGTCCCCTGATTTTTCCGCAAATAGTGGTACTGGTTATAGAACTGGATGGCATTTACAAAAAAGAGCTTGGGGGTATAAATATTGAGAAAAATTTTAGTTCGCTCGGTATCTATTTTATTATTAATGGTACTTACGTTGGCTATTGTTTTCACCGTTTTTACAATTTTTCAAACGCAATACAATGAAAATTTACCATATGAAACTACTTTTTCCAGTTTTAGTGGTAGTGATATGAATATGGAAAATATCTATTATTTAAATGGCGAAACAGAATTGAATGATGTTGCCCCAATAAATAGGTTGCTATTCGATAAGAAACTTATCAAGCAATCAAAATTTGATTCTTATAAATTTATTTTTTGTTGTTCAAAATCGCAATTCATTTTAGCTGGTACAGTTATATTTAGCGGTATGCCAACATATTTAGTTTTGTATGAATGGGATGATTACGTTTATGTTGTTATTTATTCAGTAATACAGAACAAAGATGTATTTGACAAAGATGTATTTGCAGTTTATAGATGTGAAGATTCAAATTTGCTTGCAGAAATATTGAAATACAAAGCAGATTCTCAAAAATACTATGTCTTTGGATTGCCAGATTGGCGTTATGAATTATTAGAACTTAGTGAAACTAGTGTTCTTGTGATGTGTATAATTTTTCTTGAGGTGATTATTTGTTTAAACTTTTTTAAGCGAAAGGACAATCAAGAGAAAGACAATCAGGGGACGGCTGATTGGTAAGACAGGGGACGGTTCTCTGTCTTAACAAAAAACTGAATAACATTTAAACAAAAAGCTCAGTTAATTGATTTTAAAAAAGTCAGTTAACTGAGTTGTTTTTCAACACTTTTGTTTAGTTATGTTGAAGATGGCAAAATTACTTGATTTGTTTTGAAAAATTTGATATATTCAAATTAATAAAAGGCATCGGACGGCATAAGACATAGAACCGTCCCCTGTCTTATCTTGAGAAAGGTGGGATAATCAACTTGCATTTGAAAACAATAAAAAAGTGCGAAAACCATATAAAGATAATATACACAATATTATTTTTATATGGAATATATAATTTGTTTCAATTTATACGGTGGTATAATATAAAAAAAGCCAACACTTTATGGGTTGTTGTAAGCATAGTTGTATATACGCTTTTATTTCTTTATTGTTATTTATCTTATCTGTATGTTGAATGGGGTAATATAAAAATTAAATCAGAAAAAATGGTTGTCTGGTATGTTCCTAAAGGTTTTTTGAAAATCAAATATGAAGATATAAACTTTATAGATGTAGAACCTATAAACGATGTTACTGATTATAAGATTTATGGTTACTCTAAAAAGGAGCAGAAAATTGTTTATATATCTACCAATAAAGGTAATTACAAGATATATTGTAAAACGCCTAAAAAACTTATAAATGCAATCTACTCAGAAAACAATCAGGGGACAAAACAATCAGGGGACGGCTGATTTAGGTAAGAAGTAATAGTGAATAGTTAAAAGTTTAATTCAGAGGTAAGGTTTAATAACATTTAAACCAAAAGCTCAGTTAATTGATTTTAAAAAGTCAGTTAACTGAGTTGTTTTTTTAGTGTGTTTACTAAAGCAAAAGAGAAATGAATGCATAAATGTGGTTGTGATATTCACTCACTTTGTTGACACTCCAATATTTTTAATATATAATTATCTAACAAACATAATTGGAGTTGAATTTACTACGTTTACACATCTTCATGTGCATACCGAATACAGTCTTTTAGATGGTGCTTGTAGAATTAAAGATTTAGTGGATTTTGCAAGTGAGCAGGGTATGAAAAGCCTTGCAATAACTGACCATGGTGTTATGTTCGGTGCTGTGGAATTTTACAAAAAAGCTAAAGAAAAAGGAATAAAGCCAATTATAGGGTGCGAGGTTTATGTCGCGCCCCGTTCTCGTTTTCAGAAAAACCACGCTTTAGATAGTGAACGTAGCCACCTTATTCTACTTTGTAAAAATGAAACTGGTTATAAAAATTTAATCAAGTTGGTGTCATCTGCCTGGACAGATGGTTTTTACACTAAACCACGTGTTGACCACGAAATTTTGGCTGAATGTTCAGAGGGGTTAATTGCGCTTTCTGGTTGTCTTTTTGGTGAAGTTGCAAAAGCTATTTTAGCAAGAGATTTTGATTTGGCAGAAAAAACGGCACTCTGGTATAAAGAAACGTTTGGCGACGGCAATTATTATTTAGAAATGCAAAATCACGATATGGTAGAAGAGCGTGAAGTGATAAACGGAATTATTAAAATAAGCCGTAAATTAAATATTCCTGTTGTTGCAACAAACGACGTTCACTACTGTAAAAAAGAAGATGCTGATGTGCAGAAGGTTCTTATTGCCATCGGCACAAATAAAACGGTTAACGAAGAAAATGATTTGTCATTTGAAAACGACGAGTTTTATTTAAGAAGCGAAGAAGAAATGCGCGAAGCTTTTTCATTCTGCGAAGAAGCAATAACTAACACAGAAATAATAGCAGATAAGTGTAATTTTGACTTCGAATTCGGTGTTTCAAAATTGCCTCATTTTGATGTGCCTGAAAGTGACCATGCGTTATATCTCAAAAATCAATGTCTTAATGGTCTCAAAAATATATTTGGCACAGTTCCTGCAGACTATGAAGAGCGCCTTTTATATGAGCTTTCTGTTATTCACGAAATGGGCTTTGATGACTATTTTTTGATTGTTGCAGACTTTATTTCTTTTGCAGTTAAAAATGGGATTCCTGTAGGTCCGGGTCGTGGTTCTGCAGCAGGTAGCCTTGCGGCATTTGCATTAGGTATTACTGGTATTGACCCTATTAAAAATAAACTTCTCTTTGAAAGATTTTTAAATCCTGAAAGAGTAAGCATGCCAGATATTGATATTGACTTCTGCTACGAGAGACGTGGTGAGGTTATTGATTATGTAATTAAGAAATACGGCGTAAATAAGGTTGCTCAGATTGTAACCTTTGGTACGTTACAAGCAAAAGCGGCTATTCGTGATGTTGCTCGTGCATTGGGGCTTCCTTATAGTACAGGTGATGTTGTAGCAAAACAGATTTCGCGTGATTTTCCAGATATTAAAACTGCTCTTGCAAAGAATACAGAGCTCAAAAAAATGTATGAAGCTGATAACGATATTAAAACTCTTTTAGATACTGCTCTCAAAATTGAGGGGATGCCTCGTCATGCTTCAACTCACGCGGCTGGTGTTGTTATTACACGAGAAGATGTTTCAAGCTATGTGCCACTCGCAAAGAATGGTGACCAGACTGTAACACAGTTTACAATGACTGAAATTGAGCAATTAGGGCTTCTCAAAATGGACTTTTTAGGTCTTCGCACCCTTACAGTTATAAGCGATTGTGAAAAACTTGTAAAAGAAACAGAGCCTGATTTTGACGTTTCAAAAATACCACTTGATGAGCCTTGTGTTTATGAAGAAATGTGCAAGGGTAACACAATAGGTGTCTTTCAATGTGAATCTGCCGGTATGACAAGCTTAATAGAAAAAATGCAACCAGAGCGATTTTCAGATATTGCAACAGCTATTGCGTTATATCGTCCAGGGCCAATGTTTTTTATAGATGATTATTTACAAAACAGAAAAAATCCGGATTTAGTGCAATATAAATCACCATTGTTAAAGGATATTCTTGATGAAACAAACGGCTGTATGGTTTATCAGGAGCAGGTAATGCAGGTGTTCAGAACACTTGCAGGATATTCTTATGGCAGAGCGGATATTGTAAGACGTGCTATGAGTAAGAAAAAGCACGATGTAATGGAAAATGAACGTGCTATTTTTATAAACGGTTTAACTGACGAAAATGGTAATATTGTAATAGATGGTGCAGTTCGTCGTGGCTTAACGCCGGAAACTGCAAATGACATTTTTCAGGATATGACCTCGTTTGCTTCATACGGTTTTAATAAAAGCCATACGGCAGCTTATGGACTTGTAGCATATAGAACGGCTTATCTTAAAGCAAAATATCCAAAAGAATTTATGGCGGCAATTCTCACAAGTGTAATTGGTGATGAAGGTAAAACAAATATTTATGTAAATGAGTGTAATCGCCTTAATATTAAGGTCATACCACCACATGTAAATGTGAGCTCTGAAAATTATACCGTTTGTGACAATAGTGTTGTATTCTCTCTTTTAGGTATTAAAAATTTAGGTCGTGCACTTATTCGCAAGATAGAGCTTGAGCGAAAAGAAAACGGTAAATTCAGAAGTTTCTGGGATTTCTGTAAACGTGTTTATGGAACAGAGCTTAACAGACGTGCGTTAGAATGTCTTATTAAAGCTGGTGCTCTGGATGGTTTAGGGCTTAATCGTCGCGAGATGCTTATAAATATGGATGTAACACTTAATTGTGCATCTAAAGAAAGTGATTTATATTCTGGCGGTCAACTTGATTTCTTTTCTACTATGGGTGAAAATGATTTTTCATCAGAACCAGAATACAAGCACTGCGATGAGTTTAAAAAGAGTGATTTGTTGGGTAATGAAAAAGAAGTTTCAGGGCTTTATTTTTCTGGGCATCCGTTAGAAGAATTCAGAAGTATGAGCGAGTCTTTAGGGTGTGTGAAAACAAACGAGCTTTATGAGAAGCTTGAAACTGGCTTTGAAAAAGAAATTGACTCAATGCAGGTTAAATTTTTGGGTATTATTTCTTATATGAAAAAGAAAGTAACCAAAAGCGATAGCGTAATGGCATTTGTTGAGTTAGAAGATTTATTTGGCAGTATTGAAATGATTGTTTTTCCAAAAACACTTGAGCAATATTTAGATATTCTCTCAGTAGGCAAGGTGGTTTTTGTAAAGGGGCGCATTTCAACAAAGGATGCTGAAATTAAACTTATTCCTGACACTATTGAGCTTGCAAATAATGAACTGTTACAGAATTTATCTGTGAATTCAAAAGCAGAGAATACTGGTAAGAAAAAACGCAGAGGATTATTCCTTAAAATTTCAAAAGAAAATGAAATAGAAATAGAGAAAATTAAAAATCTTTTATCAATTTTTGAAGGGGACTTACCAGTTTATTTTTATCGCGAAGAAACAAAAGAGTATGAGTTCCTTGGAAAAGATAATTTAATATGGATAAATGACCCTTTAAAGCAGGAATTAATTGCGATTTTAGGTAAAGATAACGTTGTTGTACAAAATTAATCGGTTAAATTCTTTATTTTCGGACATTTTTCTATTGTATATTGGAAAAATTTATGATATACTACCTAATTGTTTATGAAGAAAATTTTGGAGGTTTTTAAACTATGAAAACCATTGGTGTATTAACAAGCGGCGGCGATGCGCCGGGAATGAACGCTGCAATTCGTGCAGTTGTTAGAACAGGTTGCGAATCAGGTATGAAGGTTATGGGTATTCGCCGTGGCTATAAAGGTCTTATTGAAGGCGATATGTTCGAAATGAATCTTCGTTCTGTTTCAGATATAATCCACAGAGGCGGTACAATGCTTTACTCTGCTCGTTGCCCTGAATTTGCTCAGTCAGAAGTTCAGGACAAGGCTGTTGAGGTTTGTAAAGAATTTGGTCTTGATGGTATTGTTGCTATCGGTGGCGATGGTACATTTATGGGTGCAAGAGCGTTAACACTTAAGGGTGTTCCTTGCATTGGTATTCCTGGTACAATTGATAACGATATTGCTTCAACTTCACACACAATCGGTTACGATACAGCACTTAACACAATTATGGATATGGTTGACCGTGTTCGTGATACGACTGAATCACACGACCGTTGCTCTGTAATTGAAGTTATGGGTAGAAACGCAGGCTTCCTTGCACTTAATGCTGGTATTGCAGTTGGTGCTACTTGTATTCTCGTTCCAGAAATTGATTATGATATTGATTCTTATATAATCGAAAGAATGAAACGTACAATGACAACTGGTAAACACCACTTCATCATTATTGTTGCTGAAGGTGTTAAAGGCGTAGAAGTTGGTTCACTCGCAAAATATATTGAAGAAAAAACAGGTGTTGAAAGCCGTGCAACAGTTTTAGGTCACGTTCAACGTGGTGGTTCTCCATCAGTTCGTGACAGAGTTATTGCTTCTAAAATGGGTTATCACGCTGTTCAGCTTCTTAAACAGGATATCGGTAACAGGGTTGTTGCTATTGACCACGCTGAAATTGTTGACTACGATATTATTGAAGCTCTCAATATGAAAAAGACAATTGACCCAGAGCTCTATAAAATCGCAAACGAAATTTCAATATAAAATAATGAAAAGTCTGGAAATTTTCCGGACTTTTCTTTTTTTGTGTCCTATCAGAAAAATTTCAAAAATTTTTTTGATATGGGCACTTTTTTCATAACATAAATCTCCGAATTAAAGGCAAATTAATAATAATTCGTAATTCGGGGGTGAAAATTATAAAACCAAAAATTTTAAAATCATTTATTTCAATTTTTTCAATGCTTTTAATATTAACTCTTGTTGTTAATTCAAATGTTGAAACAAAAGCAACAACCAGCTCAGCTGTTGAAACAGATTTAAAAGGCAAAATAACAGATTTTGGAAGTGCGTTTTTCAAATCGTATTTTGGCTTTGAAAATTCAGAAGTATCTGATAGTAATTCTCCCACAAAAAATGAAAATAATTCACAAACGAGTGTATATCTTGGTGGATTTCCAATTGGTATAAAGCTTTATTGTGACGGAGTTATTATAGTAGATACTCAGAATGTGGCTGTGTCAGGTGGTTATGAAAACCCAGCTCAAAAAGCAGGTCTTTTAAAAGGCGATATTATAAAAAGTATTGATGGTAAAAAGGTTACAAGAAACCAAGAGGTTTCTGAGTTGATTGAAGAAAGTAATGGTAAACAGCTAAAACTGCAAATTTTAAGAAATGGCGAATTGAAAAATATTCAATTTTCTTCTGTTTATTCAACTGTTTCTGGACAATATAAAGCTGGTCTCTGGATTAGAGATAGCTCAGCTGGTATAGGCACAGTAACATTTTATACTGAAGATGGCGAATTCGCTTCACTGGGTCATGCTGTTTGTGATGTCGATACAGGTGAAATGCTACCAATAGAAAGTGGCGAAACTACAAATGCTAAGATTACCGGCTTTTATAAGGGTAAAGTCGGCACAGCAGGTGAGCTTTGTGGTATTTTAGAAAGCAAATCAACTGGTAAAATTGTAGTTAACGATGGTATTGGCATTTATGGTGTTTTCGATAGTGTTGATACAACTAGAACACTTTACCCGCTTGCAAACAAAAATGAAGTTAAAATTGGTGCTGCACAAATTGTTACAACAATAGAAAATGGCAAAGAACAAGCGTTTAATATTGAAATTGAAAGAATAGATTATGCTTCAGATGAGCATAAAAATCTGGTAATAAAAGTAACAGACGAAAATCTGATAAGTAAAACAGGTGGTATTGTGCAAGGGATGAGTGGTAGCCCTATATTGCAGGATGGTAAAATAATTGGTGCTATAACTCACGTGTTTTTAAATGACCCAACAGGTGGCTACGGAATTTTTGCAGAGACGATGCTCGAAACAGCAGATGGGCTAGCTGATGGGGTTAGTGAGTTAGAAAAAGCATCTTAAAAAATCGGAATGCGTAATGCGTAATTCGGAATTAGTGGAAGACTTAGACTTGATTATAATTTAATATGAATAACAAAAACTACATTCTCTCATTTTGGTTTTAATGAAAGAATGTAGTTATTTTTCAACATTTAATTCCGAATTACGCATTTTAGATTTACAATACAAGTGCAACACTAAAAAAGAATAATGATTCATTTAAA